>JAIVIH010000461.1 GCA_020200615.1 Actinomycetota bacterium
AAGGCGTAGTCGTCGACCCGGGCCAGCTGCTCCACCCAGCCGTCCGGCCGATCGACCTTCCGCCTGACCTGGTCCTCGTACTCGCGCACCAGGTCGATCACCCCTGGGGTGTGGGCGACGGCGTCCACCTCAAGGAAGGGCGAGAAGAACCGGTGCAGCCCGGGCGCTTCGAGGTCCCAGTCGGCGACCAGCACCCGCTTCCCGGCGGAGGCGAGGATCCAGGCCACGTTGGCCAGTGCCATGGTACGGCCGGTACCACCCTTGTACGAGTAGAAGGTGACGACCTGACCCTCCCGGGACTCATTCATCGGTTTCACTCCCCTCGACGTTCCGAAGATCCTCGTCCCGCAGGCGCCCGGGGCGCTTCGACGGCCCGACCGGCGGAAACACCCGGCCCTCTCTCAGATATGTCCGTCGCGCCCTGGCCACCACGGTGGGCAGGAGCTCGTCCAGCTGGTCCATGCTGTTCACCCTATTGACGGGCACCTGCAATGCGCTGTCCAGCGCCTCCACCGCCTTCTTGGTCACCGGCGGATCCGAGCTTGGGTCCCCCCGCTGCTCGACGAGGATCAGAGGAACGACCCACTCGGGCAGACCGGCGAAGGTCGACGTGAGGAACTCGGGCCCGCGGTCTGCCACCAGCCACGGGTCGACGATGACGATCGCGGGGGTCCGGTCGAAGAGCTCCTCGACCTCGGCGAAGTCCGCGACCCGAGTTTCCAGACCCAACCGCTCGGCCACGCTTCCGGCATACTCGGCGACCGGTGGGATCCGCCCCTCGGCATACGTGCGCCACCAGGGATCCTCCCCGCCCTTGACGGCTTGCGGAGTGCGCGACACACCGTGCTTCGGCGCGAGCATCGCCACCAGGAAGCCGGCCTCCGCAGTCGCCGGACCGGGAACATCGTCCAGGTCCGGAGCCGCCGACGGGCCAAGTGGGAATCGTTCCGCCACCGTCACGATCTCATCCGCCAGCCGGGACAGGACGAGTTGGTAGGAGCGCCGGTACGACGTCAACACGCAGAGCGCGCGCAGCCCGTTCTCGCCGTAGTCGGAGATGCCGGCTCCAATGCTCAGCGCCCTGGCCATAATCGAGGGCTGCTCCCACGACGGGAACGGCGTCCACAAAATCGGAATGATGTGCTGGTCGGGTGCGACGGCGCTCGCGACCCGAAGCCTCCTGCGGAAGACCTCCTGCTCGCGCATCGGCCAGGACTTGGCGACGTATCCCGGCGAGTAGAGCGGCACGAACACTTCGGCGGATCCGAGAGCCTCGGAGAGCAGTGCCTTCATGTCGGCACCGGGCTGGATCTGTTGATCGAAGAATCCGATCTCCATTCCTTCCGCGGGCTTGGCCCGAGCGGCGACCGCTTCGGCCAGATCCGCGAAGAAGACGCCCACCGAGGGATCCGAGTCCGACCGGACTCGTTCCGAGGTCGGAGCCGAGTGGGCGTAGCTCAGGAAGAAGTAGACGCCGTGGCGGGTCTGCTGCGCCTCGGCCGTCCAACTAGACGTCGAATTCATCCGTCGTCACCCCGGAAGGACTCGCGCAGTTGCCGAGGATCTGTAGGGATCTTCGGCTCGACATGGTACGTATGGTAAGCATCCACGATTCCCTGAGCCAAACGCCAGGCTAGGGTCTGATAAGCTGCCTCGTCGTTCAGGGTGAGGAGCCCGTACACCCCGTCGACGAGATAGCGCTGGGCGATGTTCGGGTCCGTGAATTGTTGCGGCAGGAAGAACTGTAGTTCCCGCACCGCCGGGGGCAACTGTTCTTCCCGCATCGGCGACCATTTCACCGGCAGGATCGCAGTGTTGTTCCCCGGCGAGTCCGCCTCCCGCCGGCTGACGTGCCGGCATGAGAAGGTGTCCCATTCCATGGCGCACCATCTGCTCTCCACATAACGTGAGGAGATAAGCAGGATCGCAGTGTTGTTCCCCGGCGAGTCCGCCTCCCGCCGGCTGACGTGCCGGCATGAGAAGGTGTCCCATTCCATGGCGCACCATCTGCTCTCCACATAACGTGAGGAGATAAGTGGAACGAACACGTGACAGGTTCCCGCCGCCGCGAGCACCTCGCGTTCCCACCTCGTTCCGCCCTCCATCGACCGGTCCATGAAGCCCGGGTCGACGCCGGGAGGGGATCCCACCAATTCGTTCACATGCTCCGAGAGTTTGTCGAAGAGGCGCCCCACGAATCGGTTCACGTCGTGCGGGGCCGCCTGCGGCCTGATGGGGCGGGCCCGTGCGTAACTCAGGAAGAAGATCGGACCCTGCGGATTGCCGTCGTCCCCGAGCGCCACGATGACAATCTCCTCGCCGAGCTGTCGCATTTCCCGCGATCATACGTCTCCCTGAGTCCGCTCGGTAGCTCATCCCGCACGCCACCGGGACATCCAATCCACGGCGAAGTCCACCGCCGCGCGGAGCGGGAACCAGGAGGCCGTCGTCCGCCCCACCCGGCCGCGGTGGACGAACGGCGACCCGGCCGCCATCGCTGCCCCGAGGCGGCCTAGATCGCTGTCGTCGGCTTCGGCCGCCATGAACTCGCGCAGAGTCCTCCGGCCGCCCTCGAGGACGTAGCACCGGAACAGGCGCCGCGGGGCTGGTGTCGGCAGCCGGTGCTCGGCCAGGTGGAAGCACGTACAGACTCCGTCGATCCCCTCCCCGAGCAGGAGCACGATCGCGTCGGCAGTGTACAGCTTCGCCAGCGGCGACCGCTCCCCCAGATGGCAGTCGAGCGCATGGTCGCGGGTCAGTTCGGTCGCGGCGGGGCCAAGGGCGGTGAACGAGGTCTGCGGGTGGTCGCTGCGAACCGCCTCCGGACATCGACGGATGAATTCCGCGAAGGCTCCCATATCCTGGGCGGGGGTGGTCGACCGATCGAACCCCTCTATCTTCGCTTCCTCGGCCGCGATCTGCTCCGGCGTCATGCCGGCCGTGAGGCGCCGGAACCGGCGGGTGGTCGTCGAGTTCCTCGCCGTGAAGGTCGGGACGACGATGGTGGACCGCGGGCCGAGCACGTCCTGCAGGGCCTCAGCCAGGGTTGCCGGGCCGTCCGCGAGGGGACCCACCCGGCGCAGTGAGCTGTGGATCAGGTAGGTCGAGCCGGCGGGCAGTCCGAGCATCGACAGGTCGGACCGGATCTCCGCCCGGCTCAAGGTCTTGGTGCCGCTCTCAACAACTGTCATCGAGTCGCCGCCACCCTTCGACCCGGCCGCGCAGGCCCGTCAGCAGCAGGCGCCCGGAGTCGGACCAGCCGCAGCCGCGGTCCAGCACCTCGAGCGCGTCCGACAGCGC
>JAIVIH010000205.1 GCA_020200615.1 Actinomycetota bacterium
CGCCTCGTCGGCGCGACCTGCCGCGAGCAAGGCGGCCCCCCGTTCGGCCTCGGCCACGGGCAGGTGCCGCTTGAGATCAGCGGCGAGCAGGAACTGGCGGGCGGCAAGCAGGAAGGGCGCCGGATCGTCCAGGAGCCAGCCGACATCCACCAGGCGCCGGGCCAGCGACAGTCGTTGCTCGACGTCGAGGTCGCGGGTGACGGCCATGGGGAGCCCGCGGTCGAACGCGGTTGTCCCCACGGCCGGGTGCTGGCGGCCCTCGGTGGCCTCCTGCACGCGGTCCCGCACGTACTCGAACAGCTCTCCTACGGAGACGATCCCGTCCTTGGGGCCGCGGTAGCCGTCAGCGGCGCCGCGCATCCCCTCGAGGAGAAAATGGGTGAACACTCCGTGTCCCCCACCCCACCGCTCGTCCTCCTCGGAGGCTTCGGCGGCTTCGGCCGAAGTCAGGAGGGCGACCCCGCCTTTGGCCCGGGCCATGGCGTCGAGATACTGGTTCGTCGCCTCGGCCGTCGCCGTGGCCCGGCGACCGCCCACTCCGGCGCTGTGACAGGAGTCGACGATGATGACGACCCGTTCCGCCTGCACGAGCTGGCGCAGGCTGCGGTCGATCTCGTCCATGGCCAGAGCGGTGCCGGCCACGTCCTTCGGGTCGGTGTCGTGGGTGAACAGGTACAGCGGACCAGAGGGGCGGCGAGGATCCGGGCCGCCATGGCAAGCGAGGAACAGGAGCACGAGGGAGTCCGGCTCGGCCTCCAGCAAGAAACCCCTCAGGGCTCGAGTGACGGCCGACGTGGTCGCTTGCTCGTCGACGAGGTAGCGGATGTTGCTGGCCGGGAAGTGGCCGCCTTCGGGAGTTTGCACCAGCTCGTACAGCTGTTCAGCGTCACGGTGCGCGTACTTGAGGTTGAGTCCCGGATCGGCGTAGCGAGAAACACCGACGATCACCGCCCAGCGCTCCCCTACGGGCGCGATCGAGGGAGAGGGCTCATCGCCGGCATCTCGCCGCGCCCCTACTCGAGGGTCCGCGCTCACGGGTCACCCATGGGGGCGGTCACCCGTCGCGTGGGTACCCCGTTCAGTCGCAGAGAATCGGGAACAAGCCGGCCCACGGGTCGACGGGCGCGCCGCCGCCGCCGAGACCCAGGCGCGCCCAGGGGAAGGCCCCCGGATCCCAATGATCGTTCCCCGAGCCCACGTGCTGGTGGCCGCATACGCCGCTGAAATTCAGCCACTCCTGGTCGCCGAATCGGATGGGGGACGTCTCCGACGCCAGCACGATGCCCTCGCCCGGCCCGTGAAAGCCCTGGGGGCAGACGGTCAGGGGCACACCGGTCTGCTCGGAGCACCACGTCAGCCAGTCGGCGATGTTGGCGAGCGTGCCTGCCGGCAGGTTGGCGATGTTGCCCGCTTGGCCCATGATCTCGCACTGGATGACGTTGGCCGTGTTGGTTGCCACTCCACCCCGGAAGAGGGCGTAGCCGCCGACGCTGATCGGAAGGTGCTGGTGGATGGCGCGCTCGTCGATCGTGGCGTGGGGCCACGACTGGTGCCCGAAGTAGTTGTCGGGGTTGTAGCGGTACAGGCCCACGCCCTCGACCGTGTGCAGTACGAGCTTCCACGGAACACCGATGTAGGCCACACCCGGCCTGGCCGCCGGCTCTCTGACCGCCCGAGGGTGCCAATCGTCCACTACCGCCTCCGATCGCAGACATCGTTCGGCATATCAGCAACTCCTACGTCGGTGCTGGTCATGCCCCGGAACTGCCCATGCAGCACCGGCGCCGTTTCTCCGTCTGAGAGAGCGTGATTGTACGTCCGGCACCGTTCGGGGGAAAGGGGCTCGTGGCCCGTCTACGGCTCGGGCAGGGAGCCCACGGGAGCCTCGGCCACGGGCGGGGCCTTGACCGGCGG
>JAIVIH010000462.1 GCA_020200615.1 Actinomycetota bacterium
GTGCCCCAGCTGCTGGCCGAGATCGACGGGGTGGAGACGCTCAAGAACGTGATCGTCATCGGTGCCTCCAACCGGGAGGACCTGATCGACCCCGCCATCCTGCGTCCTGGGCGGTTGGACGTGAAGATCAAGATCGAGCGCCCGAACGAAGCCGCCGCCAGCCAGATCTTCTCCCGCTACCTCACCGCCGACCTGCCCCTCGACGCCGCCGAGGTGAAGTCCCTCGGTGGGGGAGACCCCCAGAAGGCGGTCGAGGTGATGATCCAGCGCACGGTGGTGGAGATGTACCGCTCCAACGACGACAACCGGTTCCTCGAGGTCACCTACCAGAACGGCGACAAGGAGGTCCTCTACTACAAGGACTTCTCCTCGGGCGCCATGATCGAGAACATCGTCCGGCGGGCCAAGAAGCTCGCCATCAAGCGGACCATCGCCGGCGAGGGCCGGGGCATCCGCACCTCCGACCTCCTCGCTTCCATCAAGCAGGAGTACAAGGAGCACGAGGACCTGCCCAACACCACCAACCCCGACGACTGGGCCAAGATCTCGGGCAAGAAGGGCGAGCGCATCGTCTACGTGCGCACGCTCATGTCCGAAGGCACCGAAGCCAAGGGCGGCCGGGCCATCGAACGGGTGGGCACGGGCCAGTACCTGTAGGGAGCGTGCCGGCGGCGGACGGAGTGACCGTGCCCCGGACCATCGTCACCATCGTCGTCACGGACCTCGTCCGATCGACGGAGCTCATGATCAGACTCGGAGACCGGGCCGACGCGGTTCGGGAGGCGCACTTCGGGGCTCTCCGCCAGGCGATCACGGCCCAGGGCGGCGTCGAGGTAAGGAACCTGGGCGACGGCCTCGTCGCCTCCTTCCGGAGCACCCGTGACGCCGTCGGTTCGGCCGTCGCCATGCAGCAGGCCATCGCCCGGCTGAACCTGCGGGACCCGGGCACCCAACTGGGCGTCCGCGTCGGCATCGCCGTGGGCGACTCCGCACCTGACGACGACGGGTGGTTCGGGCCGCCGGTCGCCGAAGCCTCGTCACTCTGTGCGGCCGCCGAGGGCGGGCAGGTGCTGGCCAGCGCCCTGGTATCCAGCCTGGCGGGCGCCAGCCAGGAGCACCGGTTCGCGCCCATCGCCTCCGACGGCCGAGCCGAGGTGGCCGGGGCCAGCGAAGTCCTCTGGGGCCCGGGCAGCCTGTACCCCCTGCCGCCCGTCCTGACTGCGGGGCCGCGGCGGTCGTTCGTCGGTCGGGATCATGATCTGACCCGGCTCGGCGCCGCATGGTCTCGAACCCTGACGGGCGAAGCGACGCTGGCCATGATCAGCGGCGACCCCGGCATCGGCAAGACCCGCCTCGTCACCGAGCAGGCGCGGCGAGTGCACGCTCAGGGCGCCACTGTGCTGTACGGCCGGTGCGACCAGGACCTGCGGATTCCCTACCAGCCGTTCGCCGAGGCGGTGCGGTACTACGTCGCCCGTTGCGGCAACGAGCAGTTGGTTCGCCACGTCGACCGGCACGGTGGCGAGCTGTCCCGTTTGGTCCCCGACCTGGCTCAGCGCGTGCCCGGAGCTCCGGCACCAGTGACCGGCGAGCCCGAGATCACCCGGTTCCGGTTGTTCGAGGCGGTGACGTCGGTGGTGGCAGCCGCCTCTGAGGAAGCGCCCCTCCTTGTCGTTCTGGACGACCTGCACTGGGCCGACCAGCCCTCCCTGCTCGTACCGGGACACCGAAATCGCCCGTGAACACCCCCTCACGGGTCTGCTGGCCGATCTGCGGCGCGACCAGGAGGTCGTCCGCCTCCGGGTCGAGGGCCTGGACGAGAATGAGGTGCGGGCCCTGGTCGAGGCGGCCGAGGAGCACGATCTGGACCGGGAGGCGGGCATCCCCCTGGCGCGCGCCCTGCACTCGCAGACGAACGGGAACCCGTTCTTCGTGGCCGAGGTCCTCCGTCACCTGGCCGAGACGGGCGCCGTCTATCAACGCGACGGGAGGTGGACGTACGACCTCGCCGCCGAGGACCTGGCTATCCCCGACGAGGTCCGCCAGGCGGTTGACGCCCGGCTGTCCCGGCTGCCGAAGCAGGCGGCCGACGTCCTGGCCGCGGCGTCGGTCGTCGGCCGGGAGTTCGACCTCGCCGTCCTCGAGGGGATGTTCGCCCCGCTCACCAACCCCGACGACGTGCTCGACCACGTGGAGGAGGCGCTGGCCGCCCGGCTCCTCATCGAGCTGCCCGACGCCCACGCCCGCTACAGCTTCACCCACGACCTCGTGCGCCACGCGCTCTACGACGGGCTGGTCGGGGCCCGGCGCGCGAGGCTGCACCGAAGGGCCGGACTGGCCATCGAGGCCCTCCGGGGCGGTGACACCGCCCACCAGGCCGCTCTGGCTCACCACTTCGCCGAGGCCCGGTCGGAGGAACTGGCGGCCAATGCCGCCGAGTACGCCCTCAGCGCCGCCCGGCAGGCTCTCGACCAGCTGTCCTTCGAGGAGGCTGCCGCTCGCCTCGAACGGGGCGTGGCCGCCCTGGGGGACGACGTCCGGCGTCATCCCCGGCTGCGGGTCGCTCTCCTCCTGGCCCTGGCTCAGACGCGGGGCCAGCTCATGGACCATCCCGGCCGGAGGGAGGCGAGCCTGCGAGCGGCCGAGGCGGCGCGGGTCCTGGGATCGGCCGACGCGCTGGCCTGGGCCGCCTGCTGGTACAACGCCCGCGCCATCGCCGGACTGCGGGACGACACGGGGATCTCTCTCTGCCACGAAGCGCTGGCCGCTCTCGGCGATTCTCAGCCTGGGCTGCGGGCCCTGGTGCAGGGCATCCTCGCCGCCCATCTCGCCTTCGCCGGGGCAGTCGACGAGGCCGCGCCCCTGAGCGGCGAGGCCCTGGAGGGGGCGAGGGCGTCAGGCAACCCCGAAGCCCTGGTCATGGCCCTCTTCGCTCGCTACTACGCCCTTTGGGGCTCGCCCCACGTGGACGAGCGGCTCAGCCTGGCGGAAGAGCTTCTCGGTTCGACAGCGGTGGCGCTGGCGGGCTGGGTCTCGGCGACCGATGGGTACCGGTTCCGGGCTGTCGCCCGCCTGGCCGCCGGCGATCTGGCCGGATGCGTGGCCGACGTCGCCACTCTCCAGCACTACGGGCGGGAGATGCGGAACCGCTACTTCGAGGCCGTCGCCGCCCACTGGCAAGGCCTCCGGTTGCTCCTCGAAGGGCGCTTCGACGAGGTGGAGGCTTCGGCCGCCGAGCTCCTCAGACTGGGCGCCGACGACAGCAATCTGCGCAACATGTTCGGGGCCCAGATGTGGTACCTCCGTCACGAGCAGGGACGGCTGCACGAGTTCAAGCCCCTCCTGCTGGCGATCCTGGACGCCAACCCCGGCCTTCCCGGTCTTCGATCGGCGCTGGCCGTGACGTGGGCCGAGCTCGGAGAGGCCGAGCAGGCCCACTCCCTGCTCCGTGAGGTGGCGGCCGACGACTTCGCCTCCATCCCCACCGATCTCGTGTGGCTGGCGGCGATGGCCGCCTTCAGTGAGGCCTGTGCTGTCCTGGAGG
>JAIVIH010000275.1 GCA_020200615.1 Actinomycetota bacterium
GTTATCGAGGCCGGAAGGCTGCGCCTCCACACGTTCCACACGCCCGGCCACACCCCGGGCTCGGTGTGCTTCCGCATCGAGGGGTCACCCGTGCTGTTCGCGGGCGACACCCTCTTCCCCGGCGGCCCCGGGGCCACCCGCCGGCGAGGCGGCGACTTCCCCGCCATCATCCGGTCCGTCGAGCGGCTCTTCACCCTCCCGGAGGAGACCATCGTCATGCCTGGGCACGGGCTCGACACGACCATCGGCGCCGAGCGCCCCCACCTTCAGGAGTGGATCGACCGCGGCTGGTGAGGTGCCGGGTGTCTAGGCCGTCAGGGGCTTGCGGGGCTCGCTGATGACCTCGATGTCAGGCGCCAGGCCCTCGATCTTGAAGGTCTCCCCTTCGACCTCGACCGTCACCCGGGAGCCGGCCAGCGGGATCCGGTCGACCCGGAGGTAGCCCAACCACGGCGGGAGCGTGGGGCTGAGCCACACCTTCTGGTGGGGAACCCACGGATCGAGGCGCAGGATCGTCCGCAGGAACATGAGGGGGGACGCCGCCGCCCAGGCCTGCGGTGAGCAGGATGACGGATAGCTCACCGGGAACGGGACGTCGTGGCGGCTCAGGCCCCCGAACAGCTCGGGGAGCCGGTTGAGCTGGTAGCCGGCGGCGTCGAGCAGGCCCAGGATCACCCGATGGGCGTCGTCCACGAAGCCGTAGCGCATCAGCCCGGCGGCGATGATGGCGTTGTCGTGGGGCCAGATGGACCCGTTGTGGTAGCTGATCGGGTTGTAGCCCACCATCGACTCGGCCAGGGTGCGGATGCCCCAGCCGCTGAACATGTCGGAGGACATCAGCTGCTGGGCGACGAGGGGCGCCTTCTCCTCGTCGACGATGCCGGTCCAAAGGCAGTGGCCCATGTTGGAGCCGAGGGCGTCGATCGGGCGCTTGTCGGCGTCGAGCCCCATGGCGTAGTACCCGCGGTCGTCGAGCCAGAAGTCCTGGTTGAACTTCCTCTTCAACGAGGCGGCCTTCGACCGGAAGCGGGCCGCCGTGTGCTCGTCGTGCATCTCCTCGGCGAAGTGGGCCCGGGCAAGGTAGGCGCCGTAGGTGTACCCCTGGACCTCGGCCAGGGCGATGGGAGCGCGGGCGAGGGTGCCGTCGGCGAAGCGGATGGCGTCCCACGAGTCCTTCCAGCCCTGGTTGGCCAGGCCCCGGTCGGACGCTCGGCGGTACTCGACATAACCGTCACCGTCGGCGTCACCGAAGTTCTCGATCCATTCCATGGCCCGATCTGCGTGGGGAAGGAGCGAGTCGACCAGCTCGGGGGCGAGGCCCCATCGACGGAGCTCACCGAGGAGCATGACGAACAGCGGCGTCGAGTCGGCCGAGCCGTAGTACACCCGCCCCCCGCCCAGGGACAGCGACGGGGCGTCGCCGAAGCGCATCTCGTGGAGGATCCGGCCTGGCTCCTCGTCGTTGCGGGGATCGACTTTCGTCCCCTGGAAGCGGGCCAGGGTCTGGAGCACGCCCAGGGCCAGATCGGGGTCGACGACCAGGGCTGCTCGACGGGGACGCCGCACCGGTAGCGGGGCTCGATCTCCTCGTCCTCGATGACGGCGCAGATCTGCACGCACGTTCGCCAGTTCCCGCGGGCGGGCACGATGACCTCCAGGGAGGCCAGGTTGGCCGACACCGCCGGCCCCTGTCCCCCGCTCAGAGGGCCGCTCGGGCCCTGCCCGCGCAGCGTGCCGCTCAGGCCCTGGATCGAGACCCGGACCCCTTTGCGGATCGCTCCCCGCCGGTGGCGGAAGACCATCCCGTTCTCCGCCGGCTCCACCAGGACCTCGCCCTCCTGGCGCGGCCGGCCCTCCTTCACCTCGAACAGGTCGGCGAAGTCGGTGTTGAAGGCCAGCTCCAGCGAGCAGTAGGCCGCCTCCTCCCCGTAGTTGTAGATGACGATGTCTTCCCTCATGCCCCGGCCCACGTAGCGGTACCGGAACACGAGCATGGCGCTGTCAGCCTGGCCCGCCCGGGGCCGCGAGCGACTCACGAACGTGGCCGCGAAGGGGCTGGTGCGCTCGGCCGAGAGCGGCTCCGGCACCTGATCGTTCACCCTCAGCTCGAACCGCGACAGGAACCGCGTGTCCCGGAAGAACAGGCCCTGCGGGCTGTCGGGCAGCATGTCCCCGGACCGTCCCGAGATGCAGAACGCAGGACCCTCGACGAGGGTGACGCTCCCGCCTTGGGGTCCGAGCGAGGGGCTGGCCCCGGCAAAGGTCCATGGATCCGTCACGGAGCGGCAGCGTAGTGGTCGCGCCGGGTGACATTTCCACTACCTAGGTAGTAGTAATAGACTGGATCGACGTGGAGCCGCTCTTCGCCATCGACGGCCTGCACGTGTCGGCCGGCGGGGTGGAGATCCTGAAGGGGGTCGACCTAACCGTCCAGCCGGGCGAGGTGCACGCCCTCATGGGCCCCAACGGCTCGGGCAAGTCCACCCTGGCCAACACCCTGCTCGCCCATCCCGACTACCAGGTCACGGCGGGCACCATCCGGTTCAAGGGTGAGGAGATCACCGACTGGTCGACGGAGATCAGGGGCAAGGCCGGCATCTTCCTCGCCTTCCAGTATCCCGAGGAGATCCCGGGCGTCTCGGTCGTGCAGTTCCTCCGTCAGGCCCTGTCCGCCCGCAAGGGCATGGACTTGTCCGTCCTCGAGCTCCGGGTGGCGATCATGGAGTGGATGAGCCGGTTGGGCATCGCTCCCGCCTTCGGTGACCGCTACCTCAACGAGGGCTTTTCCGGAGGCGAGAAGAAGCGGAACGAGGTGCTGCAGATGGCCATCCTCGAGCCCGAGTTCGCCGTGCTGGACGAGACCGACTCCGGTCTGGACATCGACGCCCTCAAAGTGGTGGCCAAGGGCGTCCAGGAGGTCCGCACCGACCGCCCCGAGCTGGGCGTGCTCATCATCACCCATTACCAGCGGATCCTGCAGTACCTGCAGCCTGACGTGGTGCACATCCTGGTCGACGGCCGGATCGCGGTCAGCGGAGGGCCGGAGCTCGCCCACCAGCTCGAGCGCGAGGGGTACGACGCGTGGCGCTGAGCCCGTCGGCCCCGGAGGTCCCACCAGTCGCAGCGCCGGTGCCGGGGCCCCGCCCCGTCCTCAGCCTCGACCCGCTGAAGGTGAAGCAGGACTTCCCCATCTTTGAAGGTGACGACGCTCACCGCGGCCTGGTGTTCCTCGACTCGGCGGCCAGCTCCCAGAAGCCGTGGGCCGTGCTCAACGCCATGGAGCACTACTACGAGACCACCCACGCCAACGTGCACCGGGGCGTGTACGCCATCGCCGAAGGGGCCACCGCGGCCTACGAGGACGCCCGCAGGGCGGTGGCCCGCTTCATCGGTGCCCCCACGCCCCGGAGCGTCGTCTTCACCAAGAACGCCACCGAGGCCATCAACCTGGTCGCCCACTCGTGGGCCCGGTCCAACCTCGGCCCCGGCGACGTGGTCCTGCTGTCGGAGATGGAGCACCACGCCAACTTCGTGCCCTGGCTCATGCTCCGGGAGGAGCGGGGCGTCGAGCTGCGCTTCATCGGTCTCGGGCACGACGGGTACCTGGACCTCACCGACCTCGACCGCCTCCTGGACGGAGTCCGGCTGGTGGCCGTCACGGCCATGTCCAACGTGCTGGGAACCCTGCCCCCCGTGCGGCGGATCGCAGACGCCGCCCACGCCGGCGGCGCCCTGGTCCTGCTGGACGGGGCCCAGTACGTCCCCCATCTGCCCACCCGAGTCTCCGAGCTGGGCTGCGACTTCCTCGCCTTCAGCGCCCACAAGATGTGCGGGCCCACGGGCATCGGCGCCCTGTGGGGCCGCGAGGAGCTCCTCGAGGGGATGCCCGCCTTCCTGGGCGGTGGCGAGATGATCCGCGACGTCAGGCTGGACGGCTGGCTCCCGAACGAGCTGCCGTGGAAGTTCGAGGCCGGCACCCCGCCCATCGCCGAGGCCGTGGGGTTCGGTGCGGCCGTCGAGTACCTCGAGGCGCTGGGGATGGAGGCCGTGCGCGAGCACGAGCTGTCACTCACCGAGTACGCCCTGCGCACCCTGCGGGAGCGCCACGGCGACGACCTGGTGGTGCACGGGCCCACCGAGCTGCACGAGCGGGGAGGGGTGATTTCCTTCGCCTACAAGGACATCCACCCCCACGACCTGTCGCAGGTGCTCGACCAGGCCGGTGTGTGCGTCAGGGCCGGTCACCACTGCGCCAAGCCTCTGATGCGACGGCTGGGCCTGACGGCGACGGCTCGGGCCTCGTTCTACGTGTACAACGACGAGTCCGACGTGGATGCGCTGTCGGACGGGCTCGTCGCCGCCGCCGAGCTGTTCGCGGCCTAAGAGCGGATCGAAACCATGGCCGGACTGGAAGACCTCTACCGCGAGATCATCCTCGACCACTACCGCAACCCGCGGAACCGGGGTGACCTTCCCGTGCCTCCCGCCCTGCGCTCCGAGGGCTTCAACCCCCTGTGCGGCGACGAGGTGGTGGTGTACCTCGAACTGGAGGAAGGCCGCCTCAGCGAGGTCAAGATCGCCGGCCAGGGGTGCTCCATCAGCCAGTCCTCGGCCTCGATGATGTCGGCCGCTATCAAGGGCCGATCGGTGGAGGAGGCCCGAGCCCTCATCCGGGCCTTCAAGGCCATGATGTCGATTCACGAGCATCGTCTCGACGGTGACGGGCAGGAGGTGCAGGAGCCGGTGCTGCCCGATCCTGCGGTCCCGCTGGGCGACCTGGAGGCGCTCCGGGGCGTGGTGAAGTTCCCCGTCCGGATCAAGTGCGCCACCCTCTCGTGGAACACCCTCTCCCAGGGACTGGACGAGGCGGAAGCCGAGCAGGTCGATTCTGTGGGATGACGGCGGACAAGCGGGGCTGAAGTGGACGGAGACCGCATCCGGCGCCTGCTAGCCGGGGACGACGGGGGACCAGGCACGGCGCCTGACGGCGCTGTCTCGACCGGCACGGTTCTGATGCCCGGCGTCTGGGACGCCCTCTCGTCTCGTCTCGTGGCCGATGCCGGCTTCGAGGTCTGCTTTCTCTCGGGCTACGCCACGGCCGCCACTCTGCTGGGCCTGCCCGACTTCGGCTATCTCACGCAGGCCGAGATGGCCGAGGTGGCCCGCCGGGTCTGCCGCGCTGCGCCCGAGTTGGCAGTGGTCATCGACGGGGACACCGGCCACGGCAACGCCCTGAACACCATCCGCACGGTGGAGCTGTTCGAGTCGGCGGGCGGGGCCGGCATCTTCCTCGAGGACCAGGTCTGGCCCAAGAAGTGCGGTCACCTGAAGGGAAAGCGGGTCGTGCCCCGCGAGGAGTGGCTCACCAAGCTCAAGGCGGCCGTCGACCACCGGGACCGGCTGTTCGTGGTGGCCCGCACCGACGCCCGGGCCGCGATCGGGCTGGACGAGGCCTGCGAGCGGGCGCGGATGGCGGCCGACCTGGGTGTCGACGCCATCTTCGTGGAAGCGCCGGAGTCGATCGAGGAGATGGAGGCGGTGGCCCGGGCCACCCCGGGCATCGTGCGGGTAGCCAACATGATCGAGGCGGGGAAGACCCCGCTCCTCACTCCCAAGGAGCTCCACGACCTGGGGTTCGACCTGATCGTGTCGCCCCTGACCGGCCTGTTCGCCGCCGCCCGGGCCCTCTCCAACGCCTACGGCGTCCTCCGGCAGAAGGGTTCGCTCCGGGACGACCTCGACCTGGTCACCTCGTTCGAGGCCTTCAACGCCGTGGTCGGGCTCGACCGCCATTACGAGCTTGAGTCCCAGTACGCCGAGGCCGGGCCGTCCCCCCCGCCGGAGGCCGACGGGCCGGCGTCCACCTCGGGGTGAACCGGGGGACCCTCGCCTCGCTACGGCCTCTCCGCCAGCGCGACTTCGCCATCGTGTGGGCGGCCGCCCTGGTGTCCAACATCGGCTCGTGGATGCAGACCGTGGCCGTCGGCGTGCTCATCACCGACCTGACGGGCCGGGCGGGCTGGACGGGGCTGGTGGCCGCCGCCGCCTTCCTGCCCATCGGCCTGCTCTCACCCGTGGGCGGGGCCATGGCCGATCGGGTCGACCGCCGCCGCTGGCTGCTGGCGACGACGGTGGGGGAGACGGCGCTGGCCGCGGGCCTGACCGCGCTGGCCGCAACCGGGAGGGCCAGCGCCGGGCTGATCACCCTGCTGGTCCTGGGCGCCGGTTGCATGACGGCCCTGGGCCTGCCTGCCTTCCAGGCCATCCTGCCCGACCTCGTTCCCCGGGAGGACATCCTCGCTGCCAGCTCGCTGGGCCTGGCCCAGTACAACCTGGGGCGGGTCGTCGGGCCCGCCCTCGCCGGCCTGGTGCTGGTGACGGGCTCGTTCACGTGGGCCTTCGCCATCAACACCGCGTCGTTCGCGGCGGTCATGGGGGCCCTTCTCGTCGTCCGTCTACCACCGGCGTCGGTCAGACCCGAGGAGGGTGGGCTGTGGCGGCGGATCGTGGCGGGCGCCCGAGGCGCGGCGGCCGAGCCCGGGTGCCGGCTCGCCATCCTCACCATCGCCGTGGTGGCCCTGCTCCTGTCGCCCTTCATCGCCCTCGTTCCCGCCGTCGCGGCCAAGCTCTTCGGCAGGGGGGAGAGCGGGACGTCGGTCCTGATCACGGCGCAGGGCGTGGGGGCGGTCCTCGGCGCCCTGCTCCTGGCGTCGGCCGCCCAGCGGTTCGGGCGCCGGCGCGTCCTCGTCGCCAACCTCGTCGCCGTCCCGATCCTCCTGATGGGCTACGCCGCCGCCCCCAGCCTTCCCGCCGCCACCGTGGCCCTCCTCGGCGTCGGGGTCGCGTACGTCGGAGTGCTGTCGGGGCTGGGAGCGGTGGTCCAGCTCCGGGCGCCGGAGGTGCTGCGGGCCCGAATCCTCAGCCTGTACATGGTCGCCCTCGGCGTCGTCTACCCGCTGGGTGCCGTCATCCATGGCGTGCTGGGCGACCAGCTCGGGCTCCGGGCCGTGACCGCAGGAACGGCGGCTGCCTTCCTGGTCCTCGTCATCGCCGCCGGGCTGCTCCGGCCCAACCTGGCCCTGTCCTTCGAGGACATCGAGGACGAGGGCGACGATGCGGGTGAGGCCGGCACTCCGACCGCGGGCTCTCCTACTGCCCTCCCTGCGAGCTGACCCCGACCGGGTCAGTGACGGTTGCGGCTGCCTCAGCCGGGCCGGAACGAGGGGAGACCGTCGCCCTCGACGGACACAGGTGGCGCACCGGCGGCGGCCGCCAGCCGGTTCCAGCCGTCCCGGTCCCAACCCGGGACCGCATCCTGGACCACGCCGTCCTCGCCCACGAGGACGAGCGTCGGCACCGCACTGATGCCGTAGGCCCGCGAGACGGGGTAGGGGGCGGGCTCGGTGAGGGTCGGCACCCGCTGGCCGAAGCGCTGGGCGAACTTGGCCAGCGCTGGCGGAGGGTCCTCGCCGATGGCCGTCACCCGGACACCGGCGTCGGACAGGGCCTGGACCTTGGGCGCCGCCAGCTGGCAGGTTGGGCATGTCACCTTGAAGAAGGCGAGCACCACGGCCCCGGCGTCCCAGGGGTCGGACACCGGCCGCCCGCTGTCGGCCCGGTTGAGGGTGAACGAGGGAGCCCGTACTCCCGGCGCAGCCAGCACCGCGGGATCGTAGGTTAGGTTCGGTTCCGAGCGGGACATGATCGACTGGATGCGCTATCGCCGTAGTGGCAGCCTCAGTGCGCCCGTCGGCCTGCTGCTCATCGCCCTCCTGGCGTCCGCCTGTTCGCAGGGCGCAACGGCCGAGATGACGTTCCGGCCGGCAGGAACCGAGGCCTACCTGGAGGAGATGGCGACCACCACGACCGCAGCCGCCACGACCAGCACCTCCGTCGCCGGGGAAGAGCCGCTGCCCGGCCTCGGCGTCGGCTCGGAGAGCCCGGCCGTTCTAACTCTCGAGCAGAAGCTGACGTCCCTTCGCTACTTCGCCGGCCAGGTCGACGAGGCCTTCGACGGGGACACGCGTGACGCGGTGATGGCCTTCCAGAAGGTCACAGGCATGGACCGCACGGGCCGGGCCACCGACGACGTGCTCGCCGCCGTCAGCACCACCAACGACCCACCTGCGCCCCTGGTCGCCGCCGGCGGCTACAAGCGCGTGGAGATCGACCTCGATCGCCAGACGCTGTTCCTTTACGAGATGAACAAGCTCGACCTCATCCTGAACGTCTCCACCGGTTCCAACGAGCGGTTCTGCTCCGAGGGCTGGTGCCGCCGGGCGGTGACGCCGACGGGCTCGTTCGTGATCTACGACAAGCGGTCAGGATGGGAGCGCAGCCCCCTCGGCCAGCTCTACAACTCCCAGTACTTCAACGGCGGCATCGCCATCCACGGGTCATCGTCGGTTCCCGGCTATCCCGCTTCTCACGGCTGCGTGCGCATCTCCATGAACGCGGCGGAGTGGTTCCCCGACCGCATATCCGTGGGCACGCCCGTCTACGTGTTCGCCGCCGACGAGCCCGTCCCGACACCGATAGGGGCCAACGCGCCGCCCGTGAGCACGCCCACCACCATCGTCGCCGACACGACGCCCACGCCGGTTGGGCCGGCCACGACCACGACCACGCCCAACCTGTTGAGCAACCTCCTGACGCCGCCGACCACGACTCCCTGATCCGGCGGGGCTGGCCCAGCCGGCACACCGGCCAGAGAGGCTCAGTCCTCTTCGTACGGCACCAGCTCCTGAAGCAGCCGGCTGTAGTGGGTGATGACCAGGGCGCCCACCCCGGTCTCGTCGGTCATGGCCTGAACCCGGCGACTCACGGCCCTGAGGGCGTCGACGTCGAGACCGGAGTCGATCTCGTCGAGGACGGCGATCTTGGGCGCGAGGACGCCCAGCTGGACGACCTCGTTGCGCTTCTTCTCCCCACCCGACAGGTCGACGTTGAGCGACCTGGTCAGGAGGCCCACCGACATCCCCACTCGCTCCGTCTCCGACGCCACCCGCCGGGCGACTTCGTCGATGGTGACGCCCCGGCCCCGGAGAGCCTCGGCCATGGCGTGCTCGAGCGACACCCCGGGTACCTCGGTCGGGTACTGCATGGCCAGGAAGAGCCCGGCCTGGGCGCGCTGCCACGGGGCGAGGGCGGTCAGGTCGATCCCGTCGAGCACGATCTCCCCGCCGTACATCTCGTGGCCGGGCCGGCCCATGATCACGTGGGCCAAGGTGGACTTGCCCGACCCGTTGGGGCCCATGACGGCGTGGACCTCGCCGCTGGACACCGTCACGTCGACGCCCCGCAGGATCTCCTGCCCGTCGACCCCGGCCCGCAGGCCGGAGATCGAGAGCGTGCTCATGGCAGCTCCACCACGAGGTCGTCTCCCTGGACCCGCACGGTGTAGACGGGCACGGGTTGGGTGGCGGGAAAGGTCTGGGGCTTGCCCGTCTCGAGCGAGAACGTGCTTCCGTGCTTGGGGCACTCGATCTCCCGCTCGTCCTCCCACACGTCGCCCTCGGACAGCGAATAGTCGGCATGGCTGCAGCGGTCACCCAGGGCGTAGAACTGGTCGCCGATCCGTACCACGGCGATGCGGTGGCTCTCCACGTCGAAGCGCCTGGCCGTCCCCGGCTTGATCTCGTCGGTGCCGCAGAGACGCACGGTCTGAACTCGGGCCGGGCTCACACCCGCACCTCGTCCCCGTGGAGACGCTCGGCCACCGCGGCCCGGATGGAGGCGACCAGCTCGGGCGTAGGGAGCCGGTCGAGGACCTCCGAGAAGAACCCGAGGACGATCAGGCGCTCGGCCGCCTCGGGCGGGACCCCCCGGCTCTCGAGGTAGTAGCGCTGGTCCTCGTCGATGGGGCCGACGGCCGAGGCGTGGCTGCAGCGGACGTCGTTGGTCTCGATCTCCAGGTTGGGGACCGACTCGGCGCTGGCGCCCTCCGACAGAACCAGGTTCCGGTTGGTCTGGAAAGCGTTGGTGCCCACCGCCTCCTTCCGCACCCGGATCAGCCCGGAGTACACCGACCGGCCGTGATCCTGCACCGCCCCCTTGAACAGCAGGTCGCTGGTGGAGGACGGTCCGGCGTGGTCCTGGACGGTGCGGAAGTCGTGCATGCGCTCGCCATCGGCGAAGTACAGGGCGGTCAGGTAGCTGCTGCCCCCCCGGCCCTCGATGACCGAATCGGTGCGGACCCGGGCGTAGGCGCCGCCCAGGGCCACGACCGAGGACTGGAGGGTGGCGTCGCGCCCTACGCGGCTCGCCTGGTAGCCGACCTGCCAGACCTGGGGGCCCAGGTCCTGGAGGTTCAGGTAGCGCACGCGCGCGGCCTGGCCCACGTCGAGTTCGATCACGGGGTCGACCAGGATCCGGGTGTCGGACGACGCCTGGTGCTCGACCACTGTCACCTGGCTGTTCGCCCCGGCCTGCACGATCGTCCGGGGAAAGGCGGCCACCCCGTTGCCGTCCAGCCAGTGGAGGATGAGAACGGGGCTGTCGACGGTCATGCTCGCGGGCACGTGGACCACGGCCGCGCCCTGTAGGAAGGCGGTGTTCAGCTCGGTGAAGGCGTCGGTTCCCGATGCGGCCACGCCGCCCAGTACGTCGTCACCCTCGGGCAGGTCGGCCACGTCGCCGACGTAGAAGCCCTGGCCGGCCAGCCCGGTGTCGACCTCGGCGTAGGACACCTGACCGTTCCGCAGGACGAGCAGGCCGGAGTGGGGGCCGGCTGCGGCCACCACCGGCTGTAGCTCCGCCGGGATCCCCGGAGGCGCCTCGGTCGCGGCCGCGGGGGAGAACTCGTCGAGGTCCAGCTGGGAGATCCGGCTGTAGCGCCAGATCTCCTCGGCTTCGGTGGGAAGGGACTGGGCTGCGAACCGTTCCACCGCGGCGACCCGGCGGGCTCTGAGCCAGCTCGGACCGGTGAGGGCGGACGCAGCGTCCGGAGTGAACGAACTCAGGGCTTCCTCGCTCAGGGAACCATGGGGACGGAGGGGACGATCCCCGCGGAGAGTCTAGCGGCGAGGGGCGCGAGCAGATCCCGGCGTTAGGGGGTCCGGCGGCTCCGAGCCACCTCGGTTTGCCCTTCGTCGGTCACGTCGGCCTTGACCCCGTTCGGCTGGCGGGCAGCGGCTTCTCCGTCAGTGGATGCCTCGGGGG
>JAIVIH010000463.1 GCA_020200615.1 Actinomycetota bacterium
CTACTACACCAACGTGAGCCTCTTCGGCGGTGCCTCCACGATTCGAGGGTGTGGTCAGACGGTTCCCCCGGGTTCCGCAGCCAGCGCCAGCCCCGAAGTGGTCCTGCCGCCGGGCGGCACCAGCACGCAGATCAGCGCCACCGACAGCGACGGCGCCATGGGGCAGTACGGTCCCGCGGTCATCTTCGGCGGCCACTTTGACGCCAACGACAACGTCGGGCCGTCAGGCCAGCTCCAGACCACGATCACGGGCACGGGCACGGTGGTGAGCACCGCCACCGCGAACACCGTCGGCCCCGCGCCGTTCAGTGCCAACAGCGTATTCGCTCGGTGCATCGCCTATCACGGTGGCAAGAACTTCACGGTCCAGCTCGGGGGCGCCATCGTGGAGACCTCCACCGACGCTGACGGGTACCCACTCACGATCGTGAACGTCCCGAGCAACCCTGGGATCAACTACTCCGTGCCGTTCGAGCTGAACCACATCGGGGACCACGGCGTGGTCGTCTTCAACGAGCGAATCACGAACGGGGATGGTTCGGTCACCCTCAACGCCGTGCACATGTACCTCCAAGGGCCCACGGCCGTCGGTGACATGATCATCGGCAAGGCACGCTGCGGGGCCTGACCCTCAGTCCCAGCAATCAACACCAGACGACTCGGAGCAGGCTTGCCTGCTCCGAGTTGTCGCGTTCGGACAGCGAGTTGTGGCACAGATGTGGTACGCCAAGCGACGCTCTCGTCGCTCCAGATGCGCCCATCGCTGGCTGGCTAGACCCGGCGCGACTCGGCGGGTCCTTTTTGCCGAGCCGCTCGTCGCCGACCTGAAGGATGCGCTCATCTGTACAACGCACCGTTTACCTGATCGCATGGCGGGTGCTCGACCCGACTTCACCGCCCTCGGCCTCCACCCAGCCCGGTCGTCACCAGTCGGTTCTTTCCGCATCCAGCCGCAGGGCCGTCTGGCACTGCCTCGGCACCCCTGGTCTGCTGGGCCAGCTGGCGGCGCTGGAGTTCGAGACCACCGAGTCGCGCACCATCCGCATCGCTGTAACCGAGCGGGCTGGCCACGACGACCTGGCCATGGCCCTGGCCCTGGCGACGCACCATCAGGCGCCGTTCGAAGCAGGTCCTGGCGCCAAGGCCGTTGCCATCAGAGGGACGCCCGGCTTGTGACGACCTCCTGGACGCTGACGGCGCCTTCGGGCGTGCGCCATTCTGACTACACCGAGACGGTCGACGGAGCCGTGAAGGCACCTCGAGCGCTGTGGCCGCTGCCGTGGGACCCGCTTCGCAACGCCTGGGGTGATCCGGCTACGCCGGAAGTATGGCCAGGCAGGCAGGAATGAACCCCGGGTGCGGCGCCCACTCGAGCCCGCAGAGGTTGGCCAGCGCCGGCGGCGACCTGTGCTTCAGGGCCACCGAGGCCGCCACGGGCGAGGAGGTTTGGAGGAGCGACGGCACGGCGGCGGGCACGGTGCTGGTGGCCGACATCAACCCCGGCGCCCTCAGTTCTGCGACCACGGTGCCCGACGAGGGAGCCGGGGCGGGCGCCACGCCCAGCTCTGCGGGCCCGGCGGAGAACCCCGACCAGGCCGCGGCGGCGGCCCGCTTGGTCGACGATGAGGACTCGAGCTCTGCCGCGTGGCTGGTGTTCCTCGCGCTGGGCGGGTTGGCAGCCGGGCTTGGCACATTGTTCTTCATCGGTCGCCGGAAGGCCGCCCGCTCGACCCCGTAGAGCGGGTGACGGGAATCGAACCCGCGTAACCAGCTTGGAAGGCTGGGGCTCTACCTCTGAGCTACACCCGCGTTTCGGACGGCATCGTCCGTGTCGGGGAGGGGGGATTTGAACCCCCGACCGCCTGCCCCCAAAGCAGGTGCGCTACCACTGCGCCACTCCCCGGTCT
>JAIVIH010000464.1 GCA_020200615.1 Actinomycetota bacterium
GCGGCCGCCTATCGCGCCATCGCCCGGCCACGCTGATGGTGTCCGTCCGATCCGCCCTCCGATCCACCCACCGCGCCTGATCGCCCGCATCAGGCAGTGACCCGCCGGGGAATTCGTCGCCGGCCGGCGGGGTTCCCAGCACGGTCAGCGCGCTGGCGCCGGCCGAGGGAGGCGCACGCAATGACCGGTGACATCAGCTCTCGGTTCTCCGACGGTGTGGAAGCGCAACGCCTTGTCGCCGCGGCGGCCGGGCCTGGGCCTGTCGAGTTCGTGGTGGAATGGTGCCTACCCTCCCTGTGCCCGCCTGCCCGTGAGGACCCTGCCCACACCGCCTCTGCGGGCCGACCCGACCGGTGAACGGGCATCCGGCCGGCCCGGCTCGATCGGCTCGGCGATTCACATTCGAGGGGTCGGGCGGTGATCTGCTGGCCGCCCGTCTCGACCTGCCCACCGGCGAGCCGGTGGCGGTGGCGGTGTTCGCCCACTGCTTCACCTGCTCGCAGGACACGATCGCCGCGGCGAGGATCGCTCGCGGCCTCGTCGAGGCGAGGGTGGGAGTGCTGCGGTTTGACTTCACCGGGCTGGGTTCCAGTGCCGGAGAGTTCGCCAACACCACGTTCTCGTCCAACGTGGAAGACCTGCGGCGGGCCTCCGAAGCCCTCGCACGTGAGTTCGCTGGGCCGGTCATCCTCATCGGCCACAGCCTGGGCGGTACTGCCGTGCTCGCCGCCGCGGCCTGGCTCCCCCGAGTGGCGGCCGTGATCACGGTGAACGCTCCCGCCGACCCCGCCCACGTGCTGCGCCTGTTCCCCGCCGAGGCGCTCTCGGCGCTGGCGGGCGACGACGGGGAGGTGGCGGTGGAGTTGGGTGGGCGCCGTTTCCGGGTCCGTCGCCAGTTCCTCACCGACCTCACCGGCGCCAACGTGGAGGCGGCCGTGCGGGCGCTGCGCCGGTGACGGCGCCTACGTGGCCGACATCGTGGCCGCGTGGGTGAGCCGGTACCTTTCCGCTCCGGCGGTGGCCCAGGGGACGCCGCCCGACGGTCCACCGGAGGGGGAGGTGCTCGTACGCTGGGCCAACGGACGGCTGGCGCAGCGGATCGAGGTCGGGCGCCACAGCCTCGTCGCCGACGAGCCCCGGAGCATCGGCGACGATGCCGGGCCCACGCCCTACGACCTGCTCCTGGCCTCCCTCGGCGCATGCACGTCGATGACGCTGAAGATGTACGCCGACCGCAAAGGCTGGCCGCTCGAAGGCGTGACGGTGCGCCTGCGCCACAGCCGCCGCCATGGCGACGACTGCCGGGACTGTGAGTCCAGACCGGGAATGATCGACCTCATCGAGCGCCACATCGAACTGGCCGGGCCGTTGACGCCCGACCAGCGGGCACGCCTCGTGGTCATCGCGGAGAGGTGCCCCGTGCACCGCACGCTCCTGGGCGAGAAGCGCATCGTCACCCACCTGGTCGAGGAAGCGACCGGCATATAGGCGCGTCGACGTCGAGCGAGGTGCAAATCTCCTCCCAAATTGCAATCAATCGCCGGGTTTCGGAGTCTCCATCAAGGACACACCATGACGCACCAGTTGTTTCTCGACGCGACCATGCCCCACCTCGACCTGGTGTGGAGCATCGCTCGGCGCATGAGCGCCGACCCCACCGGGGCGGAGGACCTTGTCCAGGAGACCTATGCCCGGGCCTGGCGAGGCTTTGCCACTCAGGGCCGGGGCGACGTTCGGTCCTGGCTGGTGGCGATCTGCCTCAACGTCGGGCGCTCCGAGTTACGGCGTGGGCTGCGCTCGCCGCGCATCGTCCCCGGCTTCGACGACACTCCCGACGCGCCCAGCGCAGAGGACGTGAGCGGTGACGCCTTGGCCTCCCTCGATCGGGCGGCGGTGGCACGGGCCCTCGCCACCCTCCCTGTGGTACAACGCCGGGCGATCGTGCTCGTCGACATCGGCGGCCTGAGCGCCCGGGAGGCGGCTGAGATTGAGGGGAACGGGAGGGGATCCACCGTGGTCGATGACGCCCGGCTCGTGCCCTACATTGCGGGCGACCTCGCGCCGGAGCAGGCGGAGGCGTTCGAGGCCCACCTCGTCGACTGTGACGACTGCTGGCAGGCCGTGAGCCAGGACCGCCGGGGCCGGGCGCTCGCCGAGAGCCTGCGCGAGCTAGCACCCGTCTCGCTGCGCGACCGGGTGCGCATGGCGGTGGAGGTCGATACAGGTCAGGGCGGACGCCCTCGTGGCCGTCGCCAGCGGGTTGGCGCCGGGTTGGCGGTGGCTGTGGTCGCAGTCGTTGCGGTGACATGGGCGGCCACGGTCTCGGGCCATCCTCCAGAGCCCGCCTCGGTGGCGGTCGTCGTCGACGCCGCCCGCCAGCCCGTCCCACCGGCCTCGGTCGTGGCTGCGGGCGAGACGGTGGTGCTCGAACGCGCCCGCCTCGACGGCCGGGAAGTGACAGTCGGGCGCTCGGACGTCGCCTTCCCCATGCCCCCCGGGGGCTCGCAGTCGGGCGAAGGCCTCGACGCCGTGTGGGTGGCAAAGCGAGGCGAGCTGACAGTCGTGTGCCTGAGCAGGCCGGACAACCTGCTCCTGGCGGCCGAGCTGCCGGCCGAGCGGCTGATCGCTTGGGGCCGCCAGCTCCCGGCATCGGCGGGACCGGCGTGAGCAGCCCGATCGTGGGGCTGATCGAAGCCGGCGGGGCGCCGCTGCTGGCCCGGCCCTACTTCGCAGCGGGCGATCCCGGGCCGATCACCGCCGCCCTCGCCCAGGTGCCTGAGCTGTTGGAGGTGACGGCGCCGTTCCTCGGCGCGGTGCTGGGCCCCTCGGCCCTACCCGAGCGGATCAAGGAGATCGTGATCCTGCGCACGTCGGGCCGGGCCTCGTGCCGCTACTGCATCGACGCCCACACCGTCGTCGCTCGCGATGCGGGCCTCTCCGTGCGCGAGGTGCGGGCGCTGCGAGGAGAACTCGATACCGGCGACGAGTTCGGTGATCCGGCCGAGCGCGCCGTCATCGGCTGGTGCGACGAGATGGTGGGTACCGGGCCGGTACAGGAGACTGCGGCGGCCCGGCTGGGCGAGTCTTTCACCGACCACGAAGTGGTGGAGCTGACGCTGCTGGCCGCCACCACGCTCCTGCTCAACCGCTTCTGCACCGCGCTGGGCCTGCCCACGTCGCCCCAGGTCCTCGCCCGCCTGGCCGCCGAGGGCCTCGGGTGAGCACGGGACTGGTCGCCGCCGCGATCGCCAGCGGTGCGCTCGGCGATCGCATGTGGCTCTACAGCAACTACCACTGCAACCTCGCCTGCACCTACTGCCTCACCGATTCCGCCCCCAACGTCCCCCGCCGCCAGCTGGAGACGGCAGCCATGGTGGCGACAGCCCGCCAGGCGGGCGAACTCGGCTTTGCCGCCCTGGGCGTCACCGGCGGTGAGCCGTTCCTGCGCCCCGAGATGGCCGAGACTTTGATCCACCTCGCGGCCATCCTCCCGACGGTGGTGCTCTCCAACGCCACCCTCTTCGCCGGCCCTCGCCTGGAGCGCCTGCGGCCCCTGGCGAGCGCGGATGTCGCGGTGCAGGCCTCCCTCGACTGGGCCGACGCCAGGCCCAACGACGAGCTTCGGGGCCCAGGCAACCATGGCCGGGTGGTCGACTCCATCCCCCGCCTGGTGGACATGGGGATC
>JAIVIH010000012.1 GCA_020200615.1 Actinomycetota bacterium
CATCGGCTTGGACAACGTCGACGTCGAGGCGGCCACCCGTCGCGGGATCATGGTCGTCAACGCCCCCCACTCCAATGTGATCTCCGCCGCCGAGCAAGCCATGGCCCTTCTGCTGGCCCAGGCCCGCAACATCCCTCAGGCCCATGCCGACCTGAAGGCGGGTCGGTGGAACCGATCCCGGTGGAAGGGGGTGGAGCTCCACGGAAAGGTCTTGGGTGTCGTCGGCCTCGGCCGGGTGGGCGCCCTTGTGGCCCAGCGGGCGTCGGCCTTCGGCATGCGCCTCATCGCCTACGACCCCTACGTGTCAGCCGATCGGGCCCGCCAGATGGGCGTCGAGTTGATGCGGCTCGAGGACGTGATCGAGGTGGCGGACTTCCTGACCGTCCATCTTCCCCGCACGCCCGAGACCATGGGGTTGATCGACGAGAAGTTGCTCCGGCAGGCGAAGCCCGACCTCCGGATCATCAACACCGCCCGGGGTGGAATCGTCGACGAGGAAGCCGTCCACCGGCTCATTTCCGAAGGTGCCCTGGGAGGCGCCGGTCTCGATGTCTTCGCCAAGGAGCCGTGCACGTCGTCCCCGTTGTTCGAGTTGGACGAGGTCGTCGTCACACCCCACCTGGGCGCCAGCACGAGTGAAGCGCAGGACAAGGCGGGAGACACCATCGCCGAACAGGTGATCCTGGCCCTGGCCGGCGAGTTCGTGCCCTACGCGGTCAACGTCGACGCCTCCGAAGCCTCCGAGACCGTCCGCCCTTTCCTGCCCCTCGCCGAGCGCCTGGGCCGGATCTTCGCCGCCCTCACGGAAGAGCCTCCGCAGCGGGTGGAGGTCGGTTACCAGGGCCAGCTGGCCGACTACGACACGCGCATCCTCACCCTGGCCGTGCTGAAGGGGCTTCTGGGAGAGCTGTCCGACGACCCCGTCTCCTACGTGAACGCTCCGCAGGTTGCCGTCGAGCACGGCGTGGAGGTGCACGAGTCTCGCCGTTCCGAGGGGCACGACTACGTCAATCTGGTCACCGTGCGGGGTGACGACCACGCCCTCGCGGGCACGCTCTTCGGCCTGCGGGATGAAGCGCGGCTGGTCATGGTCGACGACCACATGGTCGACATTCCGCCCGCCCGGCACATGGTCGTCGTCCGCAATGACGACCGGCCCGGGATGATCGGGCTCGTCGGAGGCCGACTCGGTCAGGCCGGCATCAACATCTCGGACATGGATGTCGGCCGGTCGCCGTCAGGAGAGGCGGCCCTGATGGTGCTTTCCACCGACCAGGCGGTTCCCGACGAGGTCCTGGCTGACCTCCGAGCCCAGGCTGGCATCCTGCGCGTCCACCGGGTCTCGCCGACCGTCGACTGAGCGCCTACGGCCGGCGGCCTGCGGTTTCTGCGCGGCGCGAGCCGCCGCGGTTACGTCGAAGGGGGCCGTCCGGAGTCGAAAGCCCGAAGGTACCGGCTGGTGGCGCCGTCGCCGGCTCCCGCGGTCGGGGGCAGAGGGCGCGTCGGCGGGCCACTCATCGGGCGGCGGCCTCCCCTGGAGGATCCGAGATTCCAGCTCGACCTGAGCCTCGCGCTGCAGAGCCTCGCTCAGGAGGGGATCCCGGCGTCCGCGCTTCCCCAGGAGGAAGGGCGCCAGCCGGTCCATGACAAAGGTTGTGAATGCCGCATCGAAATCAGCCAAGTTTCACCCCGCGCGCGCACAGACCCGAAAAGAAAGACGAGCCCGCGCTTCCTTGTCAGCAGTATCGGTGACTGGGAACGGCCGCGCAATCGCTGTTCCAAACATCTAGGTTCTCGACATGAAGGCCCGCCGACGGTTCGGAGAACTGTCTACCGCTTGGCTTTGCGCAGCCCGTCGGCCGCGGCGCTGCCCTCGTCGCGGTAGCAACGGTCGGGCGTCGTCCTCTCGTAGGCGGCCATGCCCCGCAGGTGGAAGATGCCGCTCGAGAGCTTGCCCTTCACCGGGTGGCTCGACGGGCAGATCGCCCCTTTGGGGTCGACCCAGGCCTTCGCCACCGACTTCCGTACCGCTTTGGACGCTTTCTTGACCGACCTTGCGGAGGACTTCACCGCTCTCGCCGCGGCCTTGACCGCTGGCTTGGGCTCGGCTGACGCCGGGGGAGGGCTGGCCTCAGGCGCCTCAGGAGCGGCTGAAACCAATCCGGTGTCTCGGGACGGTCCATCGGACACTGTGGTGGGAGGCGGCGCGCTCGCGGGCGGGGCCTCGGGCCTCTTGAGGCTGACGCCCTGGAGCATGTGGGGGTCGACCAGGGGGGTTTCGCCGGAACGGCCGTTCCGCTTGGGCGGAGCCGCCCACTCCGTCCCACTGCTCAAGGGTGAGGTCGAACGCCGGCTCTGTACCAGCTTGAAGAGGGCGAACGCGATACCGGCGAGGACACCGATCCTGAAGCCCGTGCGGATGGAGCGGCGGATCACGACGAGCCACCCTACTTGACGAGTCGCCTGACAACTGCCACCATGCGACCAGATGTCTGCAAACGCTTTCTCCGTTCTGCTCCTTACCTAGCGGCGAGCGCCTCCGGTGCTCGCCTCCACCTCTCGTGCCTCCGGGCCGGGAGGTTTTTTCTTTCCCGCACACAACTGAAGTACGGAGGGCCTCATGAGCGAGAACTCCAGCGACGGGTGGTCGGACCCCGGCGCCCCTACGTGGTCGAAGGCCGAGCCGGGCCAGCCGAGCCGGCTGATCATCTTCGACACGACCCTGCGGGACGGCGAACAGTCACCGGGCATCTCCCTCGACGCGGCGGAGAAGCTGGAGATCGCGGAGCAGCTCGCCAGGGTCGGGGTCGACGTCATCGAGGCCGGGTTCCCAGTGGCCAGTGAGGGTGACTTCGAAGCCGTCCAGGGCATCGCCCGCAAGGTGGAGGGCCCCGTCATCGCCGGTCTGTCGCGCACCCACATGACCGATGTGGACCGCTGCTGGGACGCCCTGCGCGATGCGGCGCGGGCGCGGATCCACGTCTTCATCTCGACCAGCCCGAATCACATGGAGCACATGCTGAAGATGAGCCCGGCCCAGGTCGTCGAGGCCACCCGCACGGGCGTGGCCCGGGCTCGCGAGCACACAGACGACGTGGAGTTCAGTCCTCAGGACGCGACCCGCACCCCGCTGGACTTCATGCTCGAGGTCCTGCGGGCTGCGGTAGACGCCGGGGCGACCACGCTGAACATCCCCGACACCGTCGGCTACGGCATTCCGTGGGACTTCGGCGCCCTCATCCAGTACATCCGCCGGGAGGTCCCGGGGAACTACGTGACGTCGACCCACTGCCACAACGACCTGGGACTTGCGGTGGCGAACTCCCTGGCGGGGGTGCGGGCCGGCGCCCGTCAGGTGGAGGTGTGCGTGAACGGCATCGGGGAGCGGGCCGGCAATGCCGCGCTGGAGGAAGTGGTCATGGCCATCAAGATCCGCCCCGACCAGTTCCCGGGCATCGAGGTCGGCGTGAACACGGAGGAGCTGGCCCGTACCAGCCGGATGGTCAGTCGCCTGACGGGCTACCCGATCCAGTACAACAAGGCGGTCGTGGGGAGGAACGCCTTCGCCCACGAGTCGGGCATCCACCAGCACGGCGTCCTGGCCGAGCGCACGACCTACGAGATCATCGACGCCGGTGCCGTCGGTCAGGTGGGCAGCCAGATCGTGCTCGGCAAGCACTCCGGCCGTCACGCCTTCAAGGACACCCTCACCAAGATGGGCATGTCGGTCCCGGACGACACCCTGAACGCCGCCTTTGCCCGGTTCAAGGAGCTCGCCGATCGCAAGGTGCAGATCACCGACGCCGATCTGGAGGCGATCGTCGCCGAGGAGATGGGTACCACCGTCGGACAGGCCTACACCCTGGAGGAGCTGGAGGTCAGCGGGGGCACGGTCGGGACGCCCTGCGCCCGGGTCGTGATCTCCCAGGACGGGAGCGTTCTGGAGGCCTCGTCCGAGGGCGACGGGATGATCGACGCGGCATGCAAGGCCATCCGCGCCGCGACCGGCATCGACGGTCGCCTCACCGACTTCAACGTCTCGTCGGTGACGGGTGGTGTCGACGCTCTCGGCGACGTGATCATCCAGCTCGAGGCCGAAGGGGTGAAGGTCTCAGGACGCGGGGTCTCCACTGACGTGGTCGAAGCGTCGGCCCGGGCCTACCTCAACGCTGTCAACAAGGTGCGGCGGATCCGGGGCCGCGCCGAAGTCCGTCAGGCGGTCGTCGGGCCCTAGCCCCCGGCCGGGACGGCGAGCAGGAACCTGTTTTCCAGGGTCTCGGCCAGTCGCGCGATCTCGGCGACGAGGGGGGCCTCGGGGGACACATCGAGGATGCACGCCGACCGCATGTCGGCCCGGCGAACAGATCCGTCCTCGGGGATGGCGATCAGCAGCTCGCCGGCGTGAGCGCGGGCAAACGCTTCCAGCTGCTCGGCGTCACCAGGCCGGCGGATGCGATTGCCGACGTAGGCGACCTGCTGGATGCCGAGCTCAAGGGCCAGCTTGTGGGCCCGGTCGGCGGTCATCAAGACCTTGGCCGTCGGCTCGATCACCAGGAGCAGGATGTCGAGGTGCTCCAGCGTCCCGATGGAGAGATGCTCGAGGCCGGCTTCCATGTCAGCCACCACGACGGTGCCCGGGATCTCGGCTTCGATCTGGTCGAGGAAGTCACGGACCGTGACATGGGAGCTCCACGTTCAGCCCGAGCCCGCCCTCTCGGCCCGGGCTGCGAGCATGAGCGTGACGCCGTCGGGCCCTTCGTGGCCATACTCCGCCAGCAGAGTGGTGGGGGAGAGGTTCTTCGGAAGGAAGCGGACGGGCCCGGACTGGTCCAGGAACGGCCGAAGGCGGCCCGCTGCTTCTTCACCCAATCCGGTATTGGCGGCCAGGTTCGGGTCTGAATCACAGTCGATGGCGATGACACGGTGCCCACGGCGGGCGAGGGTGCGGGCCAGCACGGCCGAGATGGTGGTCTTGCCCACGCCGCCCTTACCCGAGATCGACACCCGCACGGGCGCCATTCTTGCTGGCCACGGTTACTGCCGCCAGGGCCCGGCGATCAGGGCAGCAGGGTGCGGATGGGCTGGATCCAGGCGTGGGGGTCCTGCCCCGACGAAACGGCCATGTCGGCGCCCAGCGGCGGCACGGCGTCGGGGGTGACCGCAAGCACGGGGATGAAGCGACCACAGGCGGCTGCTCGGAACTGCATGCAGAAGTCCTTGCCCTGCTGTTCGCTGGCATCGATGAGGACCAGGGTGGGGATGAGCGACCCGCAACCGTCGGGCGTGATCTCGCCGAAGGCCCGGCTCTCGAACCGGCAGTCGGCGAGCGTCTCTTCGAGGGGGGCCACGGTGGTCTGGTCGAGCCCGACGGTCAGCACCACCGATGGCGGCAGCCCGGCGTTGCGACGGGCTCCGCCCAGCTCGGCCGTGTTGTAGTCCGCTTCTCGGGCCGGCTCGAAATAGGTCCTGTTCTCGAGGAAGCTCTCGGCGGTGGCTTTGGCGGCAAGGGCGGCCTCACCCTGGGGCAGGTCGACGGACCAGAGGTTCCACGACACGAACCCCAGCGTGATCGTGGTGTAGGTGATGACGGTGATGGCGGGCAGGTCGGTGCCCACGTTGGTGAGGCCCTTCGCCGCGAGAGCGGCGCCGACGTCCCGAAGGGCCGTCGTCTCCCGCGGGGGCTCCTCGTTCCTGACGATGAAGGCGTCGTCCGAGATCCGGACGCACACGTGCCACCAGCCGTCGAGCATGAGCACATCGGCTTCGACATGGAGCCCGGTCCCGAACGCCCGCCGGGAACTGCCGTTGACGAAGGCGTCGATAACCTCGAGATCTTCCACGACAGAGCAGGCTACCGGCCGGGATGACCGAGGACTGAGCGGCCCCTTCTGTTCCCCCTCACCATCCGGCGCATCACCACGTGGGGGCCGATGTCCGGGATGTCGAACTGCTCGCTCACCACCTCGAAGCCCGATGTCGCGTAGAAAGGGACTGCCGGCATCCGGGCGTTGCACCACAGCTCACCTCCGCCACGTCGTGCAACGTGCTCGACGCACGCGTGGAGCAGGGCGCGACCCACACCCCGGCCGCGGACCTCGGGGGAGGAGGCCATGCCTCGAAGCCGCCAGCCCGGCCCTTCGGCCTTGCCTGTTCCCCGTCGCTCGGCGTACAGCGAAGCGATCCCCACCAGCTGGTCTTCGAGGAACGCCCCGAGGTGCACGGTCGACGGGTGATCGTCGCCGGGATAGACCGAGGACTCGGCGGGCCGGAGATCGACAGGAAGCGGTTCTCGGTGTCGCGCCGGGGTTACGACAAGACGGAAGTGGAGGAGTTCCTCCACGGGTTGGCCGCCGAGATCGAGTCGCTGAAGCAGCGTCTGGCCGCGGAGCAGGTCGCCCGTCGGTCGCCGCCCCCGAGAGAAGCGCCCCGCCCCGGCCCAAGCGTGCCGGCCCCACCGGAGCAGGTGCCGGGCGGCAGCCCGGCGAAGGAGGCGGCTGAACGGGAGGCGGCCACCCAGCGCGCCGCCCTGGAATCGGCGGAGAGGATGCGCCGCCAAGTCACGGAGGAGCTCGCTGCCGCTCGGTCAGTGCGGACGGCCGCGGAAGAGGCGGTCGAGCGCCTGCGGACGACGGTCGACGAAGAGCTGCTCTTCGTGCGCGAGGAGGTGGCCCGGCTCATCGACTTGGCCGCGGCCATCCGAGGGGAGGTCGGCCGGGAGACGGCAGAACTGAGAGACGCGGCCGCCCAAGAGCTCGAGGTCGCCCGCTCGGTCCGGTCAGCAGCCGACGCCGACACGTCCAGGCGCTATGAGGCGGCGGACCGTCAGTTGGCTGCGACACAGGACGCACTGGCTCAGTCCGACCGGCAAGCAGCCGAGATGCTGGCGGTGTCCGAGCGGGAGACAGCCAAGACGGCGGAAGCGATGCGCCAGACCCTGGAGGCGGCTCGTGAGCTGCGCGCCCAGGCGGTAAAGGCGCTGGCGCGGGCGCAGGAGGCCGCTCAACAGGAGGTCCGGGCCGCTCAGGATCTGCGTCAGGTGGCGCAGGCCGAGGTCACGCAGCTGCGAGCCGCGGGAAAACGGGAGTTCGATGCGGTGAGGGAGCTCCGGGCGGCTGCGGCCCAGGAGGCGGAGCGGGTGCGGGAGGCGGTCGACCAGGAGCTAGCGGCGGCGCGCGCCCTACGAGCGGCGGCGAGCCGGGATGCCGAGGACCTGATTCTGGCCGCCCAGAGGCAGGCGGCCGAGATCCACGCCGGGACCCGAGAGGCGATCGGTGCCGCGGCCGACGTCGAGGAGGTTGCCCGGCAAGCCGAGACCGACGCGGCTGCTGTCGTGCAGCGGGCGCGCGCTGAAGCGGAGCGCTTGCGGGCTGCGGCGGCCGAGGATCTGGAGGCTGCCCGCGAGGTGCTGACGAGGGCCCGCTTGGAGGCGGAGAGCATCAGGATGGCACGCGCTGAGAGCGACCAAGCTGAGGTCGGGTCCTATTCAGCCGCCCCGGACGAGGAGTCCGAGCGTCCGGCCACCATGCCGGCCAAGTCGAGTCTCGCCATCGAGTGGGGTCCCCCCGACGATGCCCTCGGGAGGATCGAGGTCGACGATCCAGCCGCCGCCCCGGAGTCCGACCCGGAACCCGAGGCACCGCCCGAGTCCACCTGACTCAGCCGGTGGTCACCGGAAGCCAATTCTGGCGCGTCGACTCGTAGCGCGAGATGGCGTCCTCGTGGCGCAGGGTGAGGGCGACCTCGTCGAGCCCTTGAAGGAACCGGTCGCGCGTGTGAAGGTCCAGGGGGAACTCGACGGCTACGCCGGCTGCCGCGGCCGACAGGGTGGCGGTCTCGACATCGATGGTGATCGTCTGGGACGGATCGGTCTCGACGGCGCGCATGAGCCGGTCGGCCACGGCACCGTCGACCTGGACGGGAAGGAGCCCGGCCTTGGTGCAGTTGGTGCGGAAGATGTCCGCGAACCGGACGGAGACTACGGCCTGGAAGCCGTAGTCCATCAGCGCCCAAACCGCATGCTCGCGGGACGAGCCCGTTCCGAAGTTCGGTCCGGCGATGAGGATGCTGGCTCCCACGTACTGCGGCTGGTTGATGACGAACTCAGGATCGCTGCGCCACGCGGAGAAGAGGCCCTCACCGAAGCCCGTCCGCTCCACCCGCTTGAGCCACTCGCTCGGGATGATCTGGTCGGTGTCGACGTCGGAGCGGTCCAGGGGCAGGGCCGTGCCGGTGATGGTGCGCAGAGGCTTCATGACATCTCCTCGGGAGTGGTGAAGTGGCCGGCGACGGCGGTCGCGGCCGCCACCGCGGGGGACACCAGGTGGGTTCTTCCGCCCCGTCCCTGCCGACCTTCGAAATTGCGATTCGAGGTCGAGGCGCAGCGCTCGGCCGGGCTGAGCTGATCCGGGTTCATCCCCAGACACATCGAGCAGCCGGCGTTCCTCCACTCGAACCCGGCGCTGGTGAACACCCGGTCCAGGCCCTCGGCTTCGGCGGCCGCCCGGACCTGCATCGAACCGGGGACGACCATGGCCCGAAGGCCCTCGCGCACGTGTCGTCCGGAGACCACAGCAGCTGCCGAGCGGAGATCCTCGATGCGGGCATTGGTGCACGACCCGATGAAGACGGTGTCCACCCTGATGTCACGCACGGCCGTCCCCGCCTCCAGCCCCATGTACGAGAGGGCCCGTCGGGCGGACTCGGCCTGAGCGGGGTCTCTGAAGGATTCGGGATCGGGCACGGAGGAGTCGATAGGCACCACCTGCGAGGGGTTGGTGCCCCACGAGACGTGCGGCTTGAGCAGGGTCGCATCGAGAGTGACTTCCCTGTCGAACGACGCGTCGGCGTCGGTGCCCAGGGCCCGCCAGTCGTCGAGGGCCCGCTCCCAGGCCGCGCCGCTCGCCACGTGGGGCCTGCCCTCGAGGTAGGCGAACGTGGTGTCGTCGGGTGCGACCATGCCCGCCCGCGCCCCGGCTTCGATCGACATGTTGCAGATCGTCATTCGCCCCTCCATGGAGAGACCCCGGATAGTGGATCCCCGGTACTCCACGATGTGCCCGACTCCTCCGCCGGTACCGATGTGACCGATGACGGCGAGGATCACGTCCTTGGCGGTGACGCCTGCCGGCGGCTCGCCCTCCACCGTGACCGCCATCGTGCCTGGCCGGCTCTGGGAGAGTGTCTGGGTGGCCAGGACGTGTTCCACCTCGCTGGTGCCGATGCCGAAGGCGAGGGCCCCGAAGGCGCCGTGGGTGGACGTGTGGCTGTCGCCGCAGACGATCGTCATCCCCGGCTGGGTCAGTCCCAACTCGGGCCCGATGATGTGGACGATGCCCTGGTTGGCGTGACCCATGGGATACAGGGTGACGCCGAACTCCTCGCAGTTGGACTGCAGGACCTCGATCTGGCGGGCGGAGACGGGATCGGCGATGGGACGGTCGATGTCGATCGTCGGCACGTTGTGGTCCATGGTCGCCAGCGTGAGATCCGGCCGGCGGACTTTCCGGCCCGTGAGGCGCAGCCCTTCGAAGGCCTGGGGAGACGTGACCTCGTGGATCAGGTGCAGGTCGACGTACAGGAGATCGGGTTCCCCGGGGGCGGCACGAACGACGTGGCGGTCCCAGACCTTGTCGCTCAGGGTCTGCCCGCTCACGACTGGAATCTCATATATTGGGATGATAGTCTCGACATGTGGAGATTGTAAGCGGAGTGGGCGTTCTGGACAAGGCCATTTCCATACTCGACGCCTTGGAGGCAGGTCCCCTGTCGCTCACCGAGCTGATCGCCGAGACCCCACTTTCCCGGGCCACCGCCCATCGCCTGGCCGTAGCCCTCGAAACCCACCGCCTGGTTGCGCGCGACGAGGACGGCCGGTTCCTGCTGGGTCCCCGGCTGGCCCGGCCCGATATCTCGGTGATCGCTGGGCCCGCCCTCGAACGGCTGCGCGAAGCCACGGGGGAGAGCGTCCAGCTGTATGTGCGTCGGGGGGAGCAGCGAGTGTGCGTGGCCGCGTTGGAATCGCCCCATGGCCTCCGCACCATTGTTCCGGTCGGCGCCGTGCTTCCGCTGGAACTGGGCTCAGCCGGAAAGGTCCTCAGCTTGGATGCCGGCGCCATCGGGCGGGGCTGGGCCCAGAGCGTCGAGGAGCGCCAGCGCGGAGTGGCGTCGGTCAGCGCCCCCGTACGCGAGCCGGGAGGTCAGGTCGTCGCTGCGGTGTCGGTCTCAGGTCCCATCGAGCGCACGACCCGTGCCCCCGGCCGACGCTACGCCTCGGATGTGCTCGCTGCCGCGGCCGAGCTGGAGGAGGCGCTGGTCACTCACCGATCGTGACGATCTCCACCCGAAGGGTTCCGCTCGGCGCCTCGTAGGCGACTGTCTCACCGGGCCGGCGCCCGAGGACGGCCTGGCCCAGGGGCGATGCCGGCGATATCACGGCCAGATCGGCCCGCCGCTCCTCGATCGACCCGATCAGGTAGTGCTCGGTATCCTCCTCGCCCTCGTACCGGAGCGTGACGACCGTGCCGCTGGCGACGGTGGTTGCCCCGGCTGCGGCTTCGTCGTCGATGATCTCGGCCGCCTCGAGGATGGACTGGAGCTGCCGGATCCGGGCTTCCATTCGTCCCTGGTCATCCTTGGCCGCGTGGTAGTCGGCGTTCTCCTTGAGGTCTCCGAGCTCCCGGGCCGTCTCGATGACCCGGGCGATGTCCACCCGGCCCCGGCTCTCGAGGTCCTCGAGCTCCTCGCGGAGCCGATCATGGGCCGTTCGTGACAGGCGCGTTCCGTTGCTGGCCATTGTGGGATGCACCTCTCCGGGTTCGACGGGTAACCAGGTTGACGACCATGGGGCCGGTCACGGACACTAGAGGTCTCTGTGAAGCCCTACGACACCATCGTAATTCCGTAGCGCACGCGCTGGCACCAGCTCGCGTGTGTGCGCCTGACCGTCCACTTTGTGGGCGGTTTCGTTTTTTCCGGCGAGGATGAGGAGCGAGTGGGATACAGGATCGGGATCATCGGTGGTGACGGCATCGGGCCTGAGGTCTTGGCCGAGGCCCTGAAGGTCGTGCGCGCCGCTGGTGTCGACCTCGACACCGTCGACTACGAGCTGGGCGGCAGCCGCTACCTGCGCACCGGTGAAGTTCTGCCCGACGCCGTGCTCGACGAGCTCCGAGGCGTGGATGCCATCCTGCTGGGAGCCGTCGGCACTCCAGAGGTGCCGCCGGGCGTGCTCGAGCGCGGCCTCCTCCTGCGCCTCCGGTTCGAGCTCGACCTATACGTCAACCTCCGGCCCTTCGTCGGGCGGGGGCTCGACTTCGCCGTGGTGCGTGAGAACACTGAGGGCGTCTACGCGGGGGAGGGCGGGTTCCTGCGGAAGGGAACTTCTCAGGAGATCGCGACCCAAGGCTCGGTCAACACCCGTATGGGGGTGGAGCGCTGCGTGCGCTTCGCCTTCGAGCTCGCTCGAGCTCGACCGGGGCGGCACCTGACGCTGGTTCACAAGACGAACGTGCTCACCTTCTCCGGAGACCTGTGGCAGCGGACGTTCACGGAAGTCGGGACTGAGTATCCGGAGGTCGGAACCGACTACAACCACATCGATGCCGCCTGCATCCACCTGGTGGAGTCCCCGGAGCGCTATGACGCCATAGTGACCGACAATCTTGATGCTCGAGTTCCTCGGTGAGGCCGACGCCGCCGAACGGATCTTCCGGGCTTGCGCGGAATCGGCCCCCGAGGGCGCGTCCACGGACGAGATCGGCGACTCGGTAGCCGGACGGGTTTGAGAGATGAGCAGTTGTTTCCACGGCGACACGACCATGAAGAAGGGGTGAAGGATGCCGATCCAAGAGGTCGACAAGATCTGGATGGATGGGGAACTGGTTCCCTGGGGCGAGGCGCGAGTGCACATCCTCACCCACTCCCTTCACTACGGCAGCGGCGTGTTCGAGGGAATTCGGGCCTACTCCACCAGCCAGGGGCCGGCCGTGTTCCGCCTGACCGAACACATCCACCGCCTGTTCAACAGCGCCAAGGTCTATTTGATCGACATCCCGTACACACCCGACGAGCTGATCGAGGCGGTCAAGGAGACGGTCCGGGTCAACGGGCTGGAAGCGTGCTACATCCGCCCGATCGTCTACCTGGGCTACGGCGAGATGGGCCTCAACCCGCTGCCCTGTCCTGTCAACGTGTCCATCGCCGTCTGGCCGTGGGGCACGTACCTGGGGGACGAGGGGTTGAAGCGGGGCGTGCGCATGAAGATCTCCACCTGGACCCGCCACGATCCCAACGCCGTGCCCGTGGCGGCCAAGGGCGTCGGCATGTACTCCAACTCTTCCCTGGCCAAGGTCGAGGCCCTCAACGCGGGTTACGACGAGGCCATCCTGCTGTCCCCCCAGGGATACGTCAGCGAGTGCACAGGGGAGAACCTCTTCGTCGTCAAGCACGGGCGGCTGCTCACTCCGCCGGTCTCGGCCGGCGCCCTCGAAGGCATCACCCAGCACTCGGTGGTCACGATCGCCCGGGATCTAGGCCACGAAGTGGCGGAGGCCAACCTGCTCCGGACTGACCTCTACCTGGCCGAGGAGGCGTTCCTGACTGGGACGGCGGCCGAGGTGGTCCCCATCCGTTCGGTGGACGATCGCGAAATCGGCGATCCTGGACCCATCACCCGCTCGATCCAAGAGACCTACTTCGCCACCGTGCGGGGTGAGGTCGACCGCTATAAGGACTGGTTGGAATATGTCCGCTGAAGCTCCCTCTCCCAGGCCACTATCCGAGGCGGTCGACGTATTCGACACGACCCTGCGGGACGGCAGCCAGAAGGAGGGGATGTCCCTCACCGTCGACGACAAGCTCCGCGTGGCCGCCCAGCTCGACCTCCTCGGGGTCGCCTACATCGAGGGCGGCTGGCCGGGCGCCAACCCCAAGGACGACGAGTTCTTCCAGCGGGCACCGTCCGAGCTGAAGCTGGATACGTCCACCCTCGTCGCCTTCGGCTCCACCCGGCGGGCCAAGGGCAAGGCCGACGACGACGAGACCCTGCGCAACCTCGTCAAAGCGAACACGTCCGTCGTCTGCATCGTCGCCAAGGCCTGGGACCGTCACGTGGTGGAGGCCTTGCGCACCGATCTCGACGAGGCGGTGGCCATGGCCTTCGACTCCGTGGAGTTCCTGCGCCACGCCGGCCTACGCGTGTTCTTCGACGCCGAGCACTTCTTCGACGGGTACAAGTCCGACCCGGAGTTCAGCCTGGGCGTCCTGCTGGCTGCGGAGGAGGCGGGCGCGGAGTGCCTGGTGCTGTGCGACACCAACGGCGGCACCTTGCCCCAGGAAGTGGAGAGGATCGTCGATGACGTCCGGGGGCGGGTATCGGGGCAGCTAGGCGTCCACTTCCACAACGACGGAGGCTGCGCTGTGGCCAACACGCTGACGGCCGTGCGGGGTGGGGCCACCCACGTGCAGGGCTGCATCAACGGCTACGGCGAACGCACGGGCAACGCCGATCTCTGCGCCGTCATCGCCAACCTGTCGCTGAAGATGGGCGTGCGGACGATCCCGGCCGACAGGCTCGACCGACTCACCCAGGTCTCCCACCACATCGCCGAACTGGTGAACATCGCCCCCAACCCTCAGCAGCCTTACGTAGGCCAGTCGGCGTTCACCCACAAGGCCGGTCTCCACACGTCGGCCATCGCCCGGCGCAAGGACCTGTACGAGCACGTCGCGCCCGAAGGCGTCGGTAACACCAGCCGGGTCACCGTGAGCGAGCTCTCGGGGCGGTCGACGGTGCAGATGAAGGCCGAGGAGCTCGGGCTCGATCTCGACGCCGTGGCCCTGGTCGACATTCTCGAGAAGCTCAAGGCTCTGGAGTACCAGGGCTACCACTTCGAGGTCGCCGACGGTTCTCTCGAGCTACTGATGCGGGAGTCGGGCGGCTGGCGACAGGCCTTCTTCCGCCTGGAGTCCTTCCGGGTGATCACCGAGCAACGGGAAGACGGGAAGTTCGTGGCCGAGGCCACCATCAAGGTCCACATCGGAGACGAGCGGGTCGTGGCCACTGCGGAGGGCAACGGCCCGGTCAACGCCCTGGACGCCGCCCTCCGCCAAGCCCTCGGGAAGCGGTTCCCGTCGGTCAACGACGTGCACCTCACCGACTACAAGGTCCGCGTGCTGGACACGTCGAAAGGCACGGGCGCCGTGACCCGGGTGCTCCTGGACTCCACCGACGGCGACCGCACGTGGGCGACCATCGGGGTGTCGAGCAACATCATCGAGGCATCTTGGGAGGCCCTGTCCGACTCCTTCGTGTACGGCCTGCTGCACAGCGACGACCGTGCGGCCCAGCGTCCGGGCGAGCGGGAGAGCTGATCATGGCTGCGCCCGACTACGTGCCTCTCGCCCATGTCGATCAGCCCCGGCGGTCACTGCCGATCCCCCCTGGCCGCCGCTGGATGGCTGACCGACCGGCCGACCTGCAGCGCGGCCAGCCCCTGGGACCGCATCTCGGTCGCCCGGGGCCCGACCAGGGCTACGCCCTCAGCCTGGTGCGCCACTTCACCGACCGGCTCCGGCTGGAGGAGGGAGAGCACGAGACCGATGTCGTGGCCGGCGCGGTCGCCCTGGCCATGCGGCGGGCGTCGATGTTCGGTCGGGCGCCCATCATCCACGACCTCGAACTGGCCTTCGGGCTGTTCGGCTTCCTCGACGACGCCCCCACCGGCCTCGTCGAGTGGCGCCGCCGCCACTTCGCCGGGGCGAGCCACCACTACTGGGACCAGAGAAGGATCGTCGATCTCGTGCCCGAGACGACGCTGCGCATGCAACCCGCCGAGGTGCGGGGCCGGCTCGCCGAGTGGCGAGCCCTCACTGGCGCTGGCTGAGTCGGAGGTAGAGCGGGTCGAGATCCCGGCCGGCGAGTTCGTCTTCGACGCCCTCGCCTCAGGGCCCCCCGGTGGGTCCCTCGTCCTCCTGCTGCACGGCTTTCCGCAGTCCTCGTACCAGTGGCGGCACCAGCTTCCCGCCCTGGCTCGTGCCGGATACCGGGCGGTGGCGCCCGATCAGCGCGGTTACTCGTCCCGGGCGCGGCCCGAAGCCGTCGACGCCTATCACGTCGACCGGCTGGTAGCCGATGTCCTGGCCATGGCCGACGGGCTGGGTGGCCATCAGGTCCACCTGGTCGGCCACGACTGGGGCGCGATGGTCGCCTGGGCGGTGGCGGGAAGATGTCCCCAGCGTCTCCGGAGCCTGACCGCGGTGTCCACCCCGCATCCTCTCGCCCTGGCCCAGGCGCTGGCCGCACCCAGCGGCGACCAGGCCTCCCGCTCCCGGTACGTCCGGTTCTTCCAGCAGGCCCGGCTCCCCGAATGGGTTCTCCTGGCCGCCGGCGGAGCGGGCCTCCGCATGCTCTTCGCCAAGACCGGTTACACCGACGAGACGGGCATTCGGGAGTATGGCGCCGTTCTCGGTGAGCCCGGAGCGCTCACCGCCGCCCTCAACTGGTACCGGGCCCTGGATCTGGCATCGCTCGGCGGAGTGGGGCCCGTCAACGTTCCCACCCTGTATGTCTGGAGCTCGGACGACCCCGCCTTGGGGCGGGAAGCGGCTGACGGCACCGCCTCCTACGTGGACGGCCCGTACCGGTTCGAGGTGCTCGACGGGGTGAGCCACTGGATACCCGAAGAGGCCCCGGAGCTCCTCGGCCGACTTCTGATCGACCACTTCAAGAACGCCGAGGCAGGTCCTGCGTCAGCCTCGGCCCTCCCGCCCGCTGATCAGTAGGCCTTGGCCACGGTGGCTACCAAGTCGGCCTCCGATGACGACTCGGGAAGGCCGCCGTCGGAGCGCTGGAGGCACCGGACCGACAGGCCGGACTGGTTGAGGGTCGTTTCGTCGTCCCGGACGGCGTCCCACGGAACCCGCGCAAAGCCGGTCTGGGCCGCCTCGGTCGCTTCGGAGAGCGACGTGACGTCCGAGGTGAGGCTCTCCCGCCGCTCGAGGGCCTGTCGGTGAAGGACGGTCTGCACCTCGGCCAGGGCCGCCTCGACCTTCGCCGGCAGCCCGTTCAGGGCGACCTGCTCCTTGGGTGAGCCGTCGCGACGGACCAGGCCCGCGGTGCGCGCGGCCACGTCGCGCGGCCCGAGCTCCACGCGTACGGGAACGCCCTTCAGCTCCCAGTCGACCACCCGGCGGCCGAAGGAGACGTCGACCCGGTCGTCCAGTTCCACGCGCAGGCCAGCCCGCCGGAGCTCTTCGGCTACGGACACGCCACATTCGGCGGCGCCCCCCTCGCCCTTGACCACGAGCACCACGACCTGGATCGGAGCCAGGCGCGGTGGAACCCGGAGCCCGGCGTCGTCGCCGTGGGCCATGATCAGGGCACCCACGAGGCGGGTGGAAACCCCCCACGACGTCTGCCAGACGTGCTCCGAGCTGCCCTCCCCGTTCTGGAACTCGATGCCGAAGGCGCGGGCGAAGTTCTGCCCCAATTCGTGGCTCGTCCCCATCTGCAGGGCCTTGCCGTCACCCATCATCCCCTCGATGGTGTAGGTGGCATCGGCCCCCGCGAAGCGCTCGCGCTCCGTCTTGCGCCCGACGACGACGGGAATGCCCAGCACGTTGAGGGCGAAGTCCTCGTACACGTCGGTCAGTATCCGCAGGGCGTAGGCCCGTGCGTCTTCCCGCGTGGCGTGGGCCGTGTGTCCCTCCTGCCATAGGAACTCCGTCGTACGCAGGAAAATCCGAGGCCGGAGCTCCCACCGCACCACGTTCGCCCACTGGTTGATGAGCAGGGGCAGGTCGCGGTGGCTCTGCACCCACTTGGCGAAGAACACGTTGATGATGGTCTCGCTCGTGGGCCGCACCACCACCGGTTCCTCCAGCTCGTGCCCCCCTCCGTGGGTCACCACCGCCAGCTCGGGGCTGAACCCCTCGACGTGCTGTGCTTCCTTGCGTAGGTAGGACTGGGGGATGAAGAGCGGGAAGTACGCGTTCCTCGCACCGGCGGACTTGATCCGCGCGTCGAGCTCCTGCTGCATGCGCTCCCAGATGGCGTACCCGTAGGGGCGGACGACCATGGTGCCCCGAACGGGGCCGTTCTCGGCCATCTCCGCCTTGGCCACCACGTCCTGGTACCACTGCGGGAAGTTTTCGGCGCGGGGGGTCAACACGGTCTTCGCCATCGAATGGAGGCTACCGGCCAGCCCACCCCGGTAGTTTGTGATTGGTGAGCGCCCCCCGCGTCCGCTTCGCTCCGTCGCCCACCGGCTACCTCCATGTCGGCGGAGCGCGGACCGCCCTGTTCAACTGGCTGTTCGCGCGGGGGAGCGGAGGAACGTTCATCCTCAGGATCGAGGACACCGATCCCGAACGGTCCCGCGACGAGCTCGTCCAGGGGATCCAGCGTTCTTTGCACTGGCTGCGTCTCGACTGGGACGAGGGGCCCATCCGCCAGTCGCAGCGCCTGGACCTGTACCACGGCGCGGCCCAGACCCTTCGCCAGGCGGGCGTCGCCTATTACTGCGATTGCACCGCTGACGACGTCAAGGCTCGAGCCCAGGCGCTGCCGGCGTCAGGCTACGACGGCCATTGCCGGGAGCGGGATCTCACTGCGGGGCCGGGACGCGCCCTGCGGTTCCGCACGCCCGACGACGGGGAGACGGTGATCCCCGACCTCATCCGGGGGGAGGTGCGCTTCGCCCACGACACCTTGGAGGACTTCGTCATCGTCCGGAGCGACGGATCGCCCGGGTTCTACCTGCCTAATGCGGTGGACGACCTCGATCTCGGGATCACCCACGTCATCCGCGGGGAGGACCTCCTGTCGTCCACTCCTCGTGTCCTCCTCATCCGCCGGGCGCTGGGGTCGACGGACGAGCCCGTCTTCGCCCATATGCCGATGATCGTGGACGAGCAGCGCCGGCGGCTGTCCAAGCGGCGGCACGCGGTGGCGGTGGAGGAGTACCGGGCCATCGGCTACCTCCCCGAAGCCCTCCGCAACTACCTGGCTCTGTTGGGGTGGTCCCCCCCCGCCGGGCAGGAGATCATCCCCATCGACGAGATGATCCGCGAGTTCCGTCCCGAGGCCGTCAACCGCTCTCCCGCCTTCTTCGACCTCCAGAAGCTCGGCCACATCAACGCCGAGTACATCCGCGCCCTGCCCGTCGCCACCTTCGTCCGGGAATCCCTTCCGTGGGTCGAGCTCGACAGCCCCTGGCCGCCCGAGTGCTTCGATCTGGCCACCTTCGAGGCCATGGCCCCGTTCGTGCAGGAACGGGTCCGGAATCTGGCCGAAGTTCCCCACGTCGTCGACTTCCTCTTTCTCGACGAGCCGGCGATCGACGAGCCGGCGTGGGCCAAGGCGACCCGCGACCCCGCCGCCGTCGCGGTCCTGGAGGACGCGACCATCGAGTACGCCACGTGCCCTTGGGCGACCGAGGCCCTTCACGCCGTGACCCTCGCTATCGGCGAGCGCCAGGGCCTGAAGCTGAGCAAGGCCCAGGCGCCGATCCGGGTGGCAGTGACGGGCAGGGCGGTGGGGCCGCCGCTGTTCGAGTCGCTGCACGTGCTCGGACGGGAGAAGGTGCTGGCCCGGCTACGCGCAGCCCGGGATCGCCTTCCGTCGACTTCATGATGCGCCTGATCAAGCTCGCCGTCCTCCTGGGAACCGTCCTCGTCGCCTATGTGGCCTTCACCTTCGCCCAGGTGTGGCTTGCGGCCCGGCGGGACGACGCCCGGACGGCCGAGGCGATCGTCGTCCTGGGCGCGGCGCAGTTCAACGGTCCTCAAGGAGCGATCCATCAGACGGGTGCTGCTCGTTTCCGACCCGTTCCACTCGTTCCGCATCGACGCCATCGCCGACGAGCTCGGATTGGAGGGCCATCCGTCGCCCACCAGAGGCAGTCCAATCACGGGGATGAGCGCCACCCGTCACCTACTCCGGGAGACGGCGGCAGTCGCCGTCGGGCGCGTCATCGGCTACCGCCGCGAGGCCGGCATCCACAAGGTGGTGCAGACGGAACTGGGTTGACGCTCAGCCCTCCTCCAGGGACCCGGGCGACCGGTGCTCCCCGAACCGGTCTGCCGGTGACTGGCCGGAGTACTCCTCGTTGTAGGTCCAGTCCGGCTGCTTGTCGCGGAACCGCTCCTCGACCACGGCTCCGGCGTCGCTGATGTTGACCAGCTCGGCCACCAGCACGGGCTCGACGGCCGGGGAATCGCCGTTCAGGTGAGCCCGGATACTCTCCGGAAATCGCTCCAGGAGGCTCCCGAGCACGGCTTGGTGCTGGAGCGCCAGGTAGCAGCGGGCCTCGGTGCTCACCGTCTGCACCCGATCGGCGATGGCCTCGAGGTCGTGCTCCTCGACTTCGGAGCGGCAGACCTTGGCCATCAGGTCGGAGAGAGCCAGTCCATCCTGCTTGCATGGCGTGCACTGACCGCACGACTCCACGGCCAGGAAGCGGGAGACGCCCGCCCCCACGGCGGCGATGTCCACGGTGTCGTCGAAGACCATGAAGCCGGCGGACCCCAGGCCGCTTCCGGCGTCCCTCATGGCTTCGTAGGTCAGGGGCGTGTCCAGCTGATCGGGGCCGATGAATCCCGTGGCCACGCCGGGAAGGACGGCCTGGATCCGCTGGCCGGGAAGGGCTCCGCCCCCGACGACCTCGATGACTTCGCGCAGAGGCGTACCCATCGGCACCTCGCCCACGCCTGGATGCCGCACCGAGCCCGTCACCGTGCAGACGACGGTGCCCGGCGACTCCTCGGTCCCCTCGGTCCGGAACCAGGCGGCCCCCCGGGAGATGATGCGGGGTACGTTGGCCAGGGTCTCCACGTTGTCCACGAGGGTCGGGGGAGCGGATCCGTCCTCCTCGGTGCCGGCCATCTCGATGGGCCCGGCGAGGCCGCTTCCGCTGCTCGCCTGGGTCTCGGTCTGCACCACTTCCAGCAGTCCACGGCGGTACGGCGGAGCGATTCGCGGGAACGGGTAACGACCGCCGAGCACCTCCAGAAGCGCCGTCTCCTCGCCGTAGAGGTACTCGCCGGGGCCCTCGAAGATGGTGATCTCGAGTTCGTCGGCGTTGGCCCACCCTGCCTCGTAGGCCTCCTTGATCGCCCGCCGGATGCGATCCATCTCGGTCACGAACGTCTTCTTCATCCCGAAGACCACGTTGCGGGCGCCGATGGCGTGGGCGGCGATGAGGGCCCCTTCCAGCACGTGGTAGGGGTTGTTGCGCAGGATGGTGCGGTCCTTGAAGGTCCCCGGCTCACCTTCGGCGGCATTGACCACCACTGTCGCCTGCACGGCGTCGGACCGGTGCTCGCTCACCGTCCGCCATTTCGTCCCGGTGGGGAACCCCGCACCCCCCCGGCCCCTGAGGCCCGATGCCTCCAGCTCGGCGATGACTACTTCGGGCTTGACCTTGCGGGCCGCTTCGAGGCCCTGGCCGCCACGCCGGGTGAGGTACTCGGCGAGGTCACGGATGGGGTCGGGAAAGAGGACTCGGTGGACGGTGGTCATCCTGCAAGTCTTCCCGCGGCGCGGGGTTCGCTTGCAACATGGCCGGCGTGGCTGCCGGGAAACGGGCCGCTGCTAGTCTGAGAGGGCCCGATCGGGGGTGGTGTAATCGGCAACACGACAGGTTCTGGCCCTGTTATTGGGGGTTCGAGTCCTCCCCCCCGAGCGAACCGGTGCTGCCGTCTGACGG
>JAIVIH010000465.1 GCA_020200615.1 Actinomycetota bacterium
CCGCCGCTCGGCCTGAGCGGGTCGGCAAGCAAGCTCCGCTTGCGAGCCGAAGGGCTGCAAGCTTTGCTTGCGAGCCGAAGGCCTTACTCGGCGGCGTCGGCGAGTGACTCGGCGAGGGTGGGATGGACCATGAGGGTGTCCAGGACGTCACCCACGTGGAGCCCGGTGTTGACGGCGAGGGCGATGACCGAGATGAGCTCGGCCGCGTGCCGGCCGACGATGGAACCGCCCAGTACCACCCCCGTGGCCGGGTCGGAGCGGATCTTGACGAAGCCACGCGAGTCGTCGTTGATGAGGGCCTTGGCGTTGGCCGCGAAGGGGACCTTGGTCACCCGGATCTTCCGTCCGCTGGAGAAGGCCTCCGCCTCGTGGATCCCCACCTCGGCGATCTCGGGCTCGGTGAAGATGGCCTGGGCCGCCTTGTCGTAGTCCAGGTGGCGGTGCTGGCGGGTGTAGAGGCCCATGACGTGCTCGGCGATCTTCCGGCCCTGCATGGCCGCCACCGACGAGAGGGGCACCTTCCCCGACAGGTCGCCGGCGGCGTAGATGTGGGGGACGTTGGACTGGCAGTGCTGATTGATCGGGACGTAGCCGCCCTCGTCCACCTCCACTCCGGCGTCCTCCAGACCGAGGCCCTCGGAGTTGGCGATGGCGCCGATGGCCAGCAGGGCGTGACTGCCCCGGACCGCTCGGCCGTCGTCGCAACGAACGGTGAGTCCTGCCCCGTCGTCGGCTGACGTCCGGTCGATCCCGATGGCCCGGGCCCCCTTCAGGAGCACGACGTCGCGCCGCAGGAAGTCCTCCTCGAGGGCGGCGGCCACTTCGGGGTCGCGATCCGGGAGGACCTGCTGCCGGCTGATGATCAGGGTCACCTTCGAGCCGAACGACCGGAACATGTGCACGAACTCGACCCCGGTGACGCCCGACCCGATCACCACCACGTGCTCGGGGATCGCCGGTGGCGGATAGGCCTGGCGGGTGGTGAGCACCCGGTCACCGTCGGGCTCGGCCCATTCCGGGAGGCGAGGGCGGCTGCCGGTGCACACGAGGACGGCGTCGGCCGTCACGTGCTCGGTCCCGTCAGGGCCCTCCACCGCCACCGTATGGGCGTCGACCAGACGACCGGCGCCCCGCAGCATGCGGACGCCCTGGCTGGTGAGGAGCTCGACGACGGAGCGGGAGAGATGCTCCTCGATATCCGCGATCCGCCGCTTGAGCCCGTCCACGTCCACCGCCGCGTGAAGCTCGGCCAGGCCCATGCCGGCCGAGCGGTGGGCGAAGGACATCGCGTTGCCGGTGGCGATCATGGCCTTGGACGGGATGCAGTCCCACAGGTGGGCCGCTCCGCCCACCACGTCCCGCTCTACAAGGGTGACCTCCGCGCCGAGACGAGCAGCGGTGGTGGCCGCCTGATGGCCGGCCGGACCTCCGCCGACGATGACGAACCGGGTCGAGGCAATGGCCAAGCCCCTGAACCTACCCCCCGGTCACGGCCCGGCGTGGGGCTGGGGCCCCACGCTCGGGAGGAGGGCGGGTTGGGGCCCCGCCCGGGGCGGCGAAGCCGCAGAAGGTACGGCCCGGCGTGGGGCTGGGGCCCCACGCTCGGGAGGAGGGCGGGGTTGGGGCCGGCCAGGTCGTCGGTACCGCGGCCGAAGACGTCGAACCGGTTCGGGCCGCGAGATGTGGCTCCTGGGCCGTTCTGGATCTTGTCGCCGGCGCCGGCCAGTCGTGTCCAGCCACCCCACTGGTTGTTGCCGTGAACGAGGGCGTACACGTGGTCGTCCGTCCCCTTGACGAAGACGAGCAGGGTACTGCTGTCCCACGCTGTGGCGTCGGGGCTCGAGGCCAGGGTGCCTTCGGCCCCTACGGGCTGGAGCCATCCGGACCACTCCGAGCCGTTCCAGAACTTCTGCCACAGCTTGTTGTCAGAGCCCCACACGAAGACGTCGACCCGGTTCCCGTCCCACGAGGCGGTGGCGGGCTCGCCGATGATGTTCACCGGCGGCTTGCCCTGGGCCAGCCACGCGCCGTTCCACCCCTGATCCGGTTCGTGGAACCGCTGCCAGAGTTGGCCGTCGGTGCCCTTGACGAACACGTCGAGGCGGCCCACTCCCCGGCTCGACACCTCGGGCCAGTCGACCAGCTCACCGTCGTCGCCGAAGGGCTTCAGCCAGGCTGACCAGTTGGCGCCGCCGTTGTCGGAGAAGGTCTGCCACAGGTCGCCGTCGGTGCCCCTCGCGAACACGTCGAGGCGGCCGGGCGCCCACGACACGACGGTGGGATCGCCGATGGCGCCGCCGCCGGGAGCACCCAGGCTGGTCCAGTTCGTCCACCCCGCGCCGGTCCAGTGGGTCCAGTGGAAGTTGGCGTCGTTGCCCCGAACGACCACGTCCACCCGGTCCTGGCCACGGACAGCGGCGGCGTCGGGGCTGGACAGCACAACTCCGTCGGGACGGATGGCCAGCACCGCCCCCGGCCCCCGAGGAAGAGGAGGGGGGGGCAGCGTCGTGGTCGTGGTCGTCGTCGTCGTAGAGCTGGTGCTCGACGTGGAGCTGGTGGAGCTCGACGTGCTCGTGCTCGACGACGAGCTCGAGGTCGTGGTGTCCTCCACAGACGCGGCCGGACCGGCCTGCCCGAAGCCGAGCCCTACGAGAACCAACGCGGTCGTGACACCAACGGCGCCGGGGAAGCGTCTCCGCACTGTGCACCTCCATCGTGTTCCGCCCGCCCGCCGGACTGGAAGGCTCTGGGGATGAGGACGGTCATCCGCATTCCGTCCGACTACACCCTAGGCGACGATCCCCTCGCCGCTCACGCACCGCCGCGCTCACAGGCGTCGGGACATCCTCCGCTCGTGCCGGCACGGATCGTCGGGCAGGGGCCGGAAGTCACCGGCGTCGGCGAACCCGGCCGCCTCGTAGAGGGCGTTGGCCGCCTCGTTGTCCGCTCTCACCCAGAGCTGCAGCTCCTCAGCCCCGATCTCACGGGCCCACCCGCCGACCACCTCGACCAGGGCCCGGGCGACGCCCGCCCGGCGGGCTTCGGGGGCCGTCCACATCGACACCAGGTTCACCCAGGGGCCGGCGGCGTCGACGAAGCCGCCCGCCATCCCCACGAGGCGACCGCCGGCCTCGGCCACGAACGTCGCCTCGGTGAGCCCGGTCGAGCGCCGGACCGCTCGCTCCTCCCACGTGCCGTCATCCTCGGCCGCCTCGTTCTCGAAAGTGGTGGCGAAGGCCGCAGGCGCGTCGGCGAGAGCGGCCAGCCGGACCTCCTTCAGCCGCCGTCCCTCGCCCGCTCGGATGCGGCGAATCTCCACTTCCACGCCATACTGGCTCGGTGCCGGCCCTCCCGCGTGACGCCGCCGCCACGGACGATGACGTGGAAGTGCGGCCGGTCCAGTCCTACCAGGCCCACAAGAGCTACCTGTGCCCCTCGCTCCCGCCGGCCGCCGCCTCGACCACGTCGAGCGACCGCGCCACTGCCTCGGTGTCCCGCCTCTCGCGTAGGCCGCGAACGCGATCCACCTGCTCCTGCTGGCGCCGCGGGTCGGCGGGTACTCCGCCCACCGGCCGGTCGTCACCGGCGTTGCCCACGGGCCGGTCGTCTCCGGCGTCGACGAAGCGGTTCACGCCCACCACGACCTGCTCGCCTCGTTCCAGGGCGGTGGCCACGGCGTAGGCCGATCGCTCGATCTCCCCCTGCTGGTACCCCGTCTCGATGGCGGCCACCGCCCCACCCAGCTCGTCGATGCGCTCGATGTGGCGCCACGCCTCGGCCTCGACCGCCTCCGTGAGCCACTCGACGTAGTAGGAGCCGCCGAGGGGGTCGACGGCCTGGGGGATGTCCGATTCGTAGGCGATCACCTGCTGGGTTCGCAGGGCGAGACGGGCCGACGCCTCACTGGGCAGACCGAGGGCCTCGTCGTAGCTGTTGGTGTGCAGGCTCTGGGCTCCGCCGAGGACGGCGGCCAGCGCCTGCAGCGTCACCCTGACCGCGTTCACTTCCGGCTGCTGGGCTGTCAGGGTGGAGCCCGCGGTCTGGGCGTGGAACCGGAGGCGGGCCGACGCCTCGTTCTTGGCCCCGAACCGTTCGGTGGCGATCCTGAACCACATGCGCCGGGCGGCGCGGAACTTGGCCACCTCCTCGAACAGGTCGCTGTGGGCGTTGAAGAAGAACGACAGCCGGGGGGCGAAGCTGTCGATGTCCAGGCCCGCATCCAGCGCCGCCTGCACGTAGGCGATGCCGTCGGCCAGGGTGAAAGCCAGTTCCTGGGAGGCCGTCGCTCCCGCCTCCCGCATGTGGTAGCCGGAGACGGACACGCTGTTCCACCGGGGAAGCCGGGCCGAGCAGTAGGCGATGGTGTCGGTGACCAGTCGCATCGACGCCCGGGGCGGGTAGATGTACGTGCCGCGGGCCACGTACTCCTTGAGAGGGTCGTTCTGGACCGTCCCCCGGAGCTGGCTCGCAGGGATCCCCTGCTCCTCGGCCACCAGCTCGTACAGGAGCAGGAGGACGGCGGCCGTGGCGTTGATGGTCATGGACGTCGTCACCTGGTCGAGGGGAATTCCCGCCAGGAGCAGGCGCATGTCCTCGATCGAGTCGATGGCTACTCCGACCCGCCCCACTTCCCCCTCGGCCAAGGGGTGGTCGGAGTCGTACCCCATCTGCGTAGGCAGGTCGAAGGCGCAGGAGAGACCAGTCTGGCCGGCGTCGAGCAGGTAGCGGAAGCGGGCGTTGGTCTCCTGGGCCGACCCGAACCCGGCGTACTGGCGCATCGTCCAGAGCCGGTCACGGTACATGCCGGGGTGGATGCCCCGGGTG
>JAIVIH010000206.1 GCA_020200615.1 Actinomycetota bacterium
TCCCGGGGAGGGGCCAGCCCGAGGAGGGCGACCCCGGCGGCGGCACTGGCGGCCAGCGCCGCCACACCGACCCGCCTGCGGGTCGAGGACCGGGGCAACCCCAGCCGGCCCGCGTCCAGGGTTAGGCGTTCGAGGAACCCGAACGGAGGATCGACGGCGGGAAGGCCACGCACCCAGCTGCGAGCCGTCTCCACCTCGGACAGCTCGGTGGTGCAGAAGGCGCATGTCTCCAGGTGGCGGCGGGCGGCCACCTCTTCGGCGGGCGAGAGCTCCCGGTCGAGGAGGGCGGACAGGAGGTCGCCGAGGTGCCCGTCGCTCGCGCTGCTCATCCGAGGGCCCTTCGCAACATCGCCCGCCCGCGGTGAAGCCGGCTGCGGACGGTGCCCACGGGCACGCTGAGGGCGTCGCTGATCTCCTGGTAGGTCAGCCCCACCACGTCGGAGAGGACGACGGCCGACCGGTAGTCGGCCGGCAGGCGGCGAAGGGCCGACTGCACGTCGTCGGGAAGGACCTCGGCTTCGAGAGCGACGTCCGCCGCCGGGGTGGGCGGGACCACGCGGTCAGGCTCGTCGGAGAACAGGTCGACCGGGCGCCGCCGCCGGCGCCGAACGTCATCGAGGAAGGCGTTGGTCGTGATCCTGCTCAACCACCCTTCGAGGGATCCCGGGCGATAGCTCTCCAGGCCTTTGCGCACCCTGAGCAGCACGTCCTGCACGAGATCCTGAGCATCATCGTCGTTCCCAGTGAGGCGGTAGGCAACCGTGTAGAGAAAGCGCCCATGGGTTCGGGCGACCTCTTCCCACGAGGGGGCACCCTCGTCTGCCATTGAAACGACGGCCGCAGCCGTCAAGTTCCCTCAGACGGAAGGCGGAGCGTCTTTGCGGGCTTGAGCCTCCCGCTCTCTCGCCAGGAGGGCGTCGAGCTCGGTCCGGCTCATGGTGACCTGCTCTTCGGCCTTCGCCGCGGCTCCGGCCTCGGGCAGCTCCTTGTCCCGTTCCGAGACGCCCTTCTTGAACTCCTTGGACGCCTCGCCCATCGAGCGGGCGAGCTTGGGAAGCCGGGTCGACCCGAAGAGGAGCAGCACCACGATGAGGACGATGATCAGTTCCGTGGGTCCGATGTTGGGCATGGTGCGTAAAGGCTACAGGCCGCGGCGATCATCTCGAGATCGTCAGGATGGGCCACGGCGAAGGGAACCACACCTGCACCCACGATGAGATCGTCCACCCCCAGCTCGGCCCATCCCTCCAGCTGCTCGCCGACCTGCTCGACGGTTCCGACGAGCCTGCCGCGACGCCAGTCGGCCAGCGATGTGCCCTCCAGCACGCCGGGCGGGGACAGGCGGCAGAGCCGCTCGAACCGCCGTCGGAGATCGGCTTCATCCTCGCCCACCAGGGTGAACAGACCGAGGCTCCGGGTCACCGCCGCCGGGTCCCGTCCGGCCCCCTCGCAGGCGGCGTCGAGGAACCGGGACCGTTGCCGGTACTCATCGGGGGTCCACACCCAGACCGTGTTCCAGCCATCGGCGTGGCGAGCGGCTAGGCGGAGGAGGGCGTCGAGCTCGGTCCGGCTCAGGGTGACCTGCTCTTCGGCCTTCGCCGGGGGTGCGGGCTCGGGCAGCTCCGTGTCCCGTTCCGAGACGCCCTTCTTGAACTCCTTGGACGCCTCGCCCATTGAGCGGGCGAGCTTGGGAAGCCGGGTCGAACCGAAGAGGAGCAGCACCACGATGAGGACGATGATCAGTTCCGTGGGTCCGATGTTGGGCATGGTACGTCAAGGCTACAGGCCGCGGCGACCATCTCGAGATCGTCGGGATGGGCCACGGCGAACGGGACCGCACCCGCGCCCACGATGAGATCATCCACTCCCAGCGCGGCCCATCCCTCCAGC
>JAIVIH010000013.1 GCA_020200615.1 Actinomycetota bacterium
ATGGAGAAGAAGTCATGTTGATGCCCAAGAGGGTGAAGCACCGCAAGCAGCACCGTGGCCGGAGGACGGGGATGGCCACCGGGGGAACCGAGATCAGCTTCGGTGACTTCGGCATCCAGGCTCTCGAGCCGGGGTGGATCACCGCCCGGCAGATCGAGGCTGCCCGTATTGCCATGACCCGCCACATCAAGCGCGGGGGCAAGGTCTGGATCAACATCTTCCCCCACAAGCCGGTGACTCAAAAACCCGCCGAGACCCGCATGGGCTCGGGCAAGGGCAACCCCGAGCGCTGGGTCGCGGTGGTGAAGCCGGGTCGTGTGATGTTCGAGTTGGCTGGCGTGCCCGAAGCCTTGGCTCGTGAGGCCATGGAGCGGGCCATTCAGAAGCTGCCGATCAGGGCCAAGGTCATCGTGCGCTCGGGAGACATGTGATGGCGAAGTTGGCAGAGCTGCGAGAGATGGACGAGGACGAGCTGGAGACGCGCCTGACGGAGGCGAAGCACGAGCTGTTCAACCTCCGGTTCCAGCACGTCACCGGCCAGCTCGACAACTACGCCCGCCTGGGTCAGGTTCGCAAGGACGTGGCCCGGATCACCACCCTCCTACGGGAGCGGGAGATCGCGGTCGCAGAAGCCGAGGAGGCCGAGGTCCAGGCCCGGCGTCAGCGGGGTGACGAAGAACGGCGGAGCCGCCTTCAGGCCGGCCGCCGACGGGTCATCGCCGGCGTGGGCCGGGAGGCCTCGAGTCGAGAGGATGCAGGGTGAGCGAAGAGACTGAAGTGCCCGGAGGCGCCACAACCGGTGGTGACGCGGAGTTGCGGCCCAACCGGCGGAAGGTCCGCGAAGGGGTGGTCGTGTCCAACGCCATGGACAAGACCGCCGTGGTCGCCGTGGTCGAGCGCGTGCGGCACCCGCGTTACGCCAAGACGGTCCAGCGCACCAAGCGGATCCACGCCCACGACGAGGCCAACGACCTGAACGTCGGCGACCGGGTCCGTCTGATGGAGACGCGCCCGCTGTCGAAGCTGAAGCACTGGCGAGTGGTCCAGGTTCTCGAGCGGGCCAAGTGACGAGGGCAGGCCGATGATCCAACAGGAAACGCGCCTCAGGGTGGCCGACAACTCCGGCGCCAAGGAGGTCCTCTGCATCAAGGTGCTCGGGGGCTCCAAGCGCCGCTACGCGTCCATCGGCGACGTCATCGTCGGCACGGTGAAGGACGCCATCCCTGGCGCCGCGGTCAAGAAGGGCGACGTGGTCAAGTGCGTCGTCGTCCGCACGAAGAAGGAGAACCGGCGCCCCGACGGGTCGTACATCCGGTTCGACGAGAACGCGGCCGTGCTCATCAACGACCAGCTGCAGCCACGAGGCACCCGCATCTTCGGGCCCGTCGGCCGCGAGCTGCGGGACAAGCGGTTCATGCGCATCGTTTCTTTGGCGCCGGAGGTGCTCTGATGAAGCTGAAGAAGGGCGACCGGGTCAGGGTGCTCGCGGGCAAGGACCGGGGCGACGAGGGTGAAGTCATGCGCGTCCTCCCGCGCGAGGGCAAGGTGATCGTCGAAGGCGTGAACGTGGCCAAGAAGCACCAACGAGCGCTCCGGGCGACGATGCAAGCCGGGATCATCGACAAGGACATGCCCATGCCCGCGTCCAACGTGGCCCTCATCTGCTCGTCGTGCGGGCCCACGCGCATCGGCTACCGCATCGACGACGGCCGCAAGGTCCGCGTCTGCCGTAAGTGCGGAGGCGAGGTCTGATGGCCAGCCCCACCAAGCAGGACACCCGCAAGGGCGGGGGCAAAGGTGACCGGGCCAAGGGAGGCGACCGCGAGGACGCGTCTAAGCCTCGGGAGCCGGCGCCGCCGCGGGAGCCGCCGCGCCTCAAGGTTCGCTACCGGTCGGAGCTTCAGCAGAAGCTGCAGGAGGAGCTGGGCCTGGCCAACGTCATGCAGGTTCCGCGCCTCGAGAAGATCGTGCTGAACATGGGCGTGGGCAAGGCCACCCAGCAGGCCTCGCTGCTCGAGGGGGCAGTGGCCGACCTGACCCAGATATCCGGTCAGAAGCCGCTGGTCACCAAGGCCCGGCGCTCGATCGCCGCCTTCAAGCTGCGCGAGGGCAATGCCATCGGCGCAAAGGTCACCCTCCGGGGTGACCGCATGTGGGAGTTCCTCGACCGGCTCATCAGCGTCGCCATCCCGCGTGTCCGCGACTTCAGGGGCCTGCCGCCGAACGCCTTCGACGGGCGGGGCAACTACACCTTCGGCGTGGACGAGCAGCTGATCTTCCCTGAGATCGACTACGACAAGGTCGACAACGTGCGCGGCCTGGACATCACCATCGTGACGACGGCGAAGGACAACGCCGGAGGCCGGGCCCTGCTCGACGCCTTCGGGTTCCCCTTCCGTCGGGAGGGAACCTTTTAGTGGCTAAGAAGGCGCTGATCAACAAGCAGAAGGACAAGCCGCGTTTCAAGGTCCGGGCCTACACCCGGTGCCGGCGGTGCGGGCGCCCCCGCGCCGTCCTGCGGCAGTTCGGGCTTTGCCGTATTTGTCTTCGGGAGATGGTTCACGCGGGCGAGGTTCCCGGCGTGACCAAGTCGAGCTGGTGAGGGGGGGGATGGCTGTATGACGATGACCGATCCGATCGCGGACATGCTCACTCGCATCCGTAACGGGAGTGTGGCTGCGCAGGAGACCGTGCGAATGCCTTCCTCCAAGCTGAAGGAGGCTCTCGCCGCCATCCTGCGCCAGGAGGGTTACATCGGCGACTTCCGGGTCGGCGAGGAGCCGACCCGTCCGGGCCGCATGCTCGAGATCACGATGAAGTACAGCCCCGACCGGGTGCCCACGATCACCGGCATCCGCCGGGTGTCCAAGCCCGGGATGCGGGTGTACACCAAGGCCGACCGGCTGCCCCGCGTCCTCGGGGGGCTGGGAGTGGCCGTGCTGAGCACCAGCCAGGGCCTTATGACGGACCGCGAGGCCCGTGAGAAGCGCGTCGGCGGCGAGATCCTGTGTTACGTGTGGTGAGGAGCTAACCGTGTCCCGAATTGGTCGAGCGCCGATCGCCGTTCCGTCGGGGGTGGACGTCCGCGTGGAGGGTCGCAGGGTCACCGTGGAGGGACCCCGCGGCACGCTGGCGCGCGAGCTGCCGCCCGACATCACCGTCCGCCAGGACGACGGGGTGCTCCAGGTCGAGCGTCCCGACGACGAGCGCACCCATCGCGCCCTTCACGGGCTCACCCGCACCCTTGTCAACAACATGGTGGTCGGTGTGACGCAGGGCTTTCAGAAGGACCTCGAGATCGTGGGCGTCGGGTACCGTGCCGCCGCCCCCGCCCCCACGACGCTCGAGCTGGCCCTGGGGTTCAGCCACCCGGTCAAGGTCGAGGCCCCGGAGGGCGTCACGTTCGAAGTTCCCGCGCCCACACGGATCACGGTGCGCGGCAACGATAAAGAGATGGTGGGCCAGGTCGCGGCGAACATCCGCAAGCTGCGGAAGCCGGAGCCCTACAAGGGCAAGGGCGTGAGGTATGCAGGGGAAGTCGTCAGGCGCAAGGCCGGGAAGGCAGCGAAGTAGCCATGACCGTATCGGCCCAGCAGAAGCAAGAAGCGCGGCAACGCCGTCACCGGCGCGTGCGCAAGCTCGTGCGTGGCACCAGCGAGCGGCCGCGTCTGGCCGTCCACCGCTCGAACCGTCACATCATCGCCCAGGTCATCGACGATGTGGCCGGGCGGACGCTGGCGGCTGCCAGCACCGTCGAGGCCGGCGCGCGGTCCGGCGGCACCGGCACCGGCAACAAGGACGCCGCCACTGCGGTCGGGGAGCGGGTGGCCGAAAGGGCCAAGGCCGCCGGCGTTACCAAGGTCGTCTTCGACCGCGGGGGGTTCATGTACCACGGGCGGGTGGCGGCGGTGGCCGATGCCGCCCGCAAGGCAGGTCTCGACTTCTGATCCCTGTTTCACACTGATGCAGCAGACGGGCGTGCCGAGTCGCCGCCCGTTACGAGGGAGCACATGGCAGACAACCAGTACGAAGAGCGAGTGATCACCATCAACCGCGTGGCCAAAGTGGTGAAGGGTGGCCGCCGGTTCTCCTTCACCGCGCTCGTGGTCGTGGGCGACGGAAGCGGCAAGGTCGGCCTGGGCTACGGCAAGGCCAAGGAGGTGCCGGCCGCCATTCAGAAGGGCATCGAGGAAGCTCGCAAGAACCTGTTCGATGTCCCCCTGGCGGGCACGACCATCACCCACCCCATCCTCGGGGCGCGGGGCGCGGGGCGCGTGCTGCTCAAGCCCGCCGCCCCCGGTACCGGTGTCATCGCCGGCGGCGCGGCCCGGGCCATTCTGGAAGCGGCGGGAATCCGCGACATCCTGGCCAAGTCCCTCGGCTCGTCGAACGCCATCAACGTGGCCCACGCCACCATCCAGGGCCTCCGCTCGCTGAAGCGTCCCGACGAGGTGGCAAAGGCCCGGGGCAAGTCGATGGAGGAAGTCACCCCCGCCGGCCTGCTCAAGGCCTACCGGGAGACGGCCCGTGGTCCGCACACGCCGGTCGAGGTGGCCTGATGGCCCAGCTCCGCGTTTCCCAGGTACGGTCCGCCATCGGCTCCAAGCCGAAGCACCGGGGCACGCTCCGTGCTCTCGGGCTGGGCCGGATCGGCAAGAGCAACGTCCTGCCCGACCGGCCCGAGATCCGGGGCATGGTCGCCAAGGTGCCGCACCTCGTCGAAGTTGTCACTGTCGAGGAGGACGGATGAAGGTTCACGATCTGAAGCCAGCGCCGGGCTCCACCCGCGAGCGCCGGCGCGTCGGCCGCGGCATCGGCGGGAAGGGCGGCAAGACCGCAGGTCGCGGCACCAAGGGCCAAGGGGCGAGGCACAACCCCAGGCCCGGTTTCGAGGGTGGGCAGATGCCCCTCATGCGTCGGGTCCCCAAGCTGAAGGGGTTCAAGAACCCGTTCCGCGTGGAGTACACCGTGGTGAACCTCGAGGCCCTCCAGGCCTTCGACGGCGATCAGGTCAACCCTGACACGCTCCGGGCTAAGGGCCTGGTTCACAAGCAGGGGCTGGTGAAGGTTCTCGGTCGGGGGGAACTCTCCCGAGCCGTACAGGTCTCAGCCCATGCGTTCTCCAAGTCCGCCGAAGCCGCGATCAAGGCGGCAGGCGGTACCGTTGACGTGCTTCCCTCCCCGTACGGGGATCGCCGGCCACCGGCCAAGGGCAGTGCCCTCACCAACCGCTAGGGAGGCGGCTCGATGTTCGGCAGTCTGAAGAACATTTTCCGGATCCCGGATCTGCGGAACAAGATCGTGTTCACGCTGCTGGTGATCCTCCTCTACCGCCTCGGCTCGAACATCACCGTCCCCGGCATCGACTTCAGCGCGGTCCAGGACCTGCAGCGCCAGGCAGAGCGGGGCGGCGTCCTCGGGTTCCTCAACCTTTTCTCCGGCGGTGCCCTGACCCAGATGGCGATCTTCGCTCTCGGGATCATGCCCTACATCACCAGCTCGATCATCATGCAGCTCCTGGCTGTGGTGATCCCCAAGATCGAGCAGTGGCAGAAGCAGGGTGCGGTCGGTCAGAAGAAGATCACCCAGTGGACCCGCTACATGACGGTCGGCCTGGCCATCCTGCAGGCCACGGGCATCACCTACCAGTTCAACAACGGGCTGCTGGGCAGCGGCACCGGAAGCAACCTGAAGCTGGTCACCAACTTCGACGTGCCCCACGTGGCCCTCATCGTGCTCACCATCACCGCAGGCACGGCCGTGGTCATGTGGATGGGTGAGCTGATCACCCAGCGGGGGATCGGCAACGGCATGTCCCTGCTGATCTTCGCCAACGTCGTGAGCCGGCTCCCGGCCCAGATCGGCAACGTCCGAGCCGAGGGCGGCAACGTGATCTTCACCGTCGTCATTTTCGTCGGCCTGCTGATGATCCTCGCCATCGTGTTCGTGGAGCAGGGTCAACGGCGGATCCCAGTGCAGTTCGCCAAGCGCGTCGTCGGGCGGCGGATGTACGGCGGGCAGAGCACCTACATCCCGCTCAAGGTCAACCAGGCCGGCATCATCCCCATCATCTTCGCCAGCTCCGTGCTCTACTTCCCCGTGCTCCTGTCGAACGTGATCCAGTGGAAGGGCATCGTCGACTTCATCAACCGGAACCTGGTGCAGCCCGACAACTTCTTCTACATCACGATCTACGGGCTGCTCATCATCTTCTTCACGTACTTCTACACGGCCATCACCTTCAACCCCCAGCAACAGGCCGACATCATCCGCAAGCAGGGCGGGTTCATCCCGGGAATCCGCCCGGGGCCGCCCACCGAGCGCTACCTGGGGACGATCCTGAACCGCATCACCCTTCCCGGCTCGCTATTCCTCGCCGCCATCGCCCTGGTCCCTCAGATCGCGCTGGCCTTGTACGGCGTCCAGAGCTTCCCGTTCGGCGGAACGACGATCCTCATCGCCGTGGGCGTGGCCCTCGAGACCATGAAGCAGATCGACAGCCAGCTGATGATGCGGAACTACGAGGGGTTCTTGACCTGATCGAACGGGCGGTGTGCCCCTGGCGGGGCTCGTGGCGCGAGGGCCCCTGATGACCGGACCGAGATTGGTGATCCTCGGCAAGCAGGGAGCGGGGAAAGGGACGCAGGCCGAGCGCCTGGCGCGTCACTTCTCGATCCCCCGCATCTCGACGGGAGACATGTTCCGGCGCGCCATCCAGGCGGGGACCGAGGCGGGCGTGGAGGCCGAGCGCTACATGGACTCGGGCGAGCTGGTTCCCGACGACATCGTCATCGGCATCGTCGAGGACAGGCTCTCGGAGCCGGACGCGGCCCACGGTTTCGTTCTCGACGGCTTTCCCCGTACCGCCGAGCAGGCCAAGGCTTTGGACGACGTCCTGACCCGCCCCGCGGTCGATCTGGTGCTGGAGCTCCAGGTGCCCACGGACATCGTGCTCGGGCGCCTGGCCGAGCGCCGGGTGTGCGACAACTGCGGGCTGCCCTACAGCCCGGCCAACCGCCCCAAGGACGACTGGATCTGCGACGTGTGCGGAGGAAAGGTCATTCAGCGCGACGACGACACGGAAGCGGCCATCAAGCGCCGGCTGGATCTGTACACCCAGCGCACCGAGCCCCTCGTGGCCTACTACATGGCTCAGGACAAGCTGGCGACGATCGACGGCACGGGTGACTCGAACAAGGTGACGTCTCGGATCCTGCGGGGGATCGAGAAGCGGCTGGGCCGGACGTGACCGAGGTACGCGGATGCTTTGACCATGAAGCCGCGGTAGTTTCGATGAGGGAAACGACGACGAGGGATCAGGTGCGCAAGACCAAGGAAGAGGTGGCCAAG
>JAIVIH010000466.1 GCA_020200615.1 Actinomycetota bacterium
CCCTTGTACAGCTTCGCGTTCCTGCGCTTCCGCCGCTACGACCCCTTTGAGTCGGCCGCCATCGCTGGCACCTACGGCTCCGTCAGTGCCGTAACGTTCATCACCGCCCAGCAGTTCGCCAGGAAGGAACCGAGTTCGGCGGCTACATGGCGGTGGCGCTGGTGCTGATGGAATCGAACCTCGTGATCTACATCATCATGTTCGAGCCACGCCTGCCGGCGTCACACGAGGCCAGCGGCTTCCACCGCTTCGGCGACCGCGGCCCACGCCTTCCGGTGCCGGAGCACGTTCTCGGTCCGATCAGAGGGGACGACGACCAGGCGGACCCCTCCCCCAGCCATGGCTTCCTGGACGGCGGGGACGACCTCGGCGGCCCGGATGACCCGCTGAGCGGGGATGCCGTAGGCGGCGGCGAGCGACGCCAGGTCAAGCCCGTGCGGGGTGCCGAAGAGAGTTTCGAAGTGGTCGGGCAGATCGGCTTGAGGCAGGAACGAGAAGACCCCGCCCCCGTTGTTGTCCAGGACGACGAACACGGCATTCAGACCCCGGTCGGCGGCGCCCAGGAGGCCGCCGGCGTCGTGCAGGAACGTGAGGTCGCCCAGAAGACCCACGGTCGGCGAAGCACCGTCTGCGGCCGAGGCCACGCCCAGGACGGTCGACACGAACCCGTCAATTCCGTTGGCCCCCCGGTTGGAGAACCACCGGAGCCCGGACCGGGCGGCGGTAAAGGACTCGGCGTCGCGCACGGGCATGCTCGAGCCGACGACCACGGCCGCGCCGTCGGGGAGCGACGCCACAACATCCCGCACGACCCGGCCCTCGAACACGTCCTCCCAGGAGTCCAGGACGCCGTCGAGGGCCTGGCGGGCGCAATGTTCCGCCCGCATCCAGCCCCCGAGCCACGCGTCGTTCGCCCCGGGGCCGCACAGCCGGTCGAAGACCCCGGCCAGGAGGGCTTCGGGATCGCCCACTACGCGGCGGGACGCGGAGCGCTGTGGGTCGAGCCACACATTGTCGGGGTCGACGAGGATCCGGTCGACCGAGGAATCGAGCCACGCCGTGGCCGACCGGTTGGTCAGCGGCGCTCCCAAGTGGAGGACCACATCCGGCTTCCACGCGGAGGCGAAGGCGGGCAGGCGCACGAGAGGGTCGTAGGTGGAGACGGCGTTACGGCCGGAACGGACGCCGGAGACGGCGTCGGCGAGGACGGGCCAACCCGCAGCCCGGGCGAGCCGGTCCACCGAACCGGCCGAGACTCCCGCGCCCCACCCGACCACCACCAGACCCCGGGGACGTGAGTCGACCTCGGCAGCCGCCGCGCCGACCTCGCCGGGAGGAGGAAGGAGCCCGAGCCCAGAAGACGTCACCCATGGCTCGCTCGCGGGCCGGCCGGGTGCGGCCACCGGTGGTCCCCCCGTCGGAAGGAGCGGTTCCCGGAACGCCAGGTTGAGGTGCACAGGCCCGGCCGGGGGGCCCTGCGCCGCGGCCCACGACCGGGCCGCCACCGATCGCCAGTACCGCCCAGCGCCGGGTACGTCCTCGGGAACACCCACCTCGGCGAACCAGCGAACGGCGTCGCCGAACAACTTGATCTGGTCGACGGCCTGGCCCGCGCCGGTGTCGCGCAGCTCGGGCGGCCGATCGGCGGTGCAGACCACGAGGGGAACCCGGGCGTACCACGCCTCCAGGACGGCAGGGTGGAAGGTGGCCGCGGCCGTGCCCGACGTGGAGAGGACCACCACCGGCCGTCCCGAGGCCTTGGCCGCCCCGAGGGCGAAGAACGAGGCCGACCGCTCGTCGAGGAAGACGGAAAGGCGGACGCGGGAGTCGCCGGCCAGGGCCAGGGCCAGCGGCGCAGAGCGCGATCCGGGGGCCAGCACCGCGTCCG
>JAIVIH010000467.1 GCA_020200615.1 Actinomycetota bacterium
GGTGTGCACCTCGGCTGCTACGGATGGGTCGAGGACCTCCGCCCCGACGACGGCGCCGCGGCCGAGAGCCTGGGCTACGTGCACGCCCCGTCGCTGTCGCACGCGGTGGCCGCCGCCGTCCTGCGCAGCGGGCGCCAGGCCCACTCCGAGTCGGGGGCGTTCGATCTGGACCTGAGCTCGGCGCGGGTCAGGGAGGCGGTCAGGCTTCTTGAGGGGGTGGCCGCCGGCCAGTCGATCGCCGCCCTCGTGGGCTACCGGATCGAGCGCCGCCTCCGGGACGCCAACCTGGCTCAGTTCATCGTCCCCCTCCGGTTGCAGGCGCCCCTGCAGCACCGGTCGGCCGGCCGCGACCAGCCGGTGGAGTCGATGGCGGCCCGCGACGTGGTTGACGGGGTGCGGCTGCTGACGATCCGGGCCGGCGCCCAGTGGCCCACGGTGGCGACCGCGGTGGGGGCGTCAGCCGCCGACCGGGCCCGCATCGAGGCCGTGCTCGACGAGGTGGCCGGGCAGTACGACGCCGTCACCGACGTGCTGTTCGCCGAGACCATCCACCAGACGGCGGCGGGCAACCTGGACCGGGCCGGCGCCGCCGCTCAGGCCCTGGATCGCCAGGAACGGCCGGTCGAGCCGGACGTGATCCGCACCCCCCGCGGTGGGGCGGTCGTGACCAACCGGGTCGTCGTCGTCCTCCGGTCCCCCACCCGGGTCCCCGAGTGGCCGGCCCGGGGGGTCCGCGGCCACATCGAGCCGCGCCTCGACCGATGGCTCGGGACCGTCCTCGGCCCGCCGTCGGAGTTGTCGGTAGGAGGCAGGCTGGTCCGGACCTCCGGGACGACCGACCTGGGGACCGTCAGTGCCGTCGATGTCGGCCTCTCGCCCCTGGCCTTCGTGATGGCGGCTCAGCGCCCGGCGGCGGACCAGCCCTCCGAGCTGGAGGCGCGCATGGCCCGGGTCTTCGCCGAGCGCGTCGTTGCTCCCACCGCGGAGGACCGGATCGAGCTGACGGGCGCCACCCTGCTCCGGACCCTGACCGGTTGGGCCAGCCGGCTGGCCTCGACCCCGCCTCTGGCCGTCACCGACCTGACCCTGGCCGAGCGGGAGCGGAGGCCGGGGGAGGCGCCGGGAACGCCGCGACCTCCCGCGGGCACCGTCGACCTGGAGGACCTCCGTACCCGGATGAACGGCGCGGTCACCGCCGTGCGCACTGCGGCCGGGGCCATGGCCTCCCTGCCCCAAACCCAGGCTGGTCTGCGCCGGGCCCTGCTGGCGGTCAGCGACCTGCTGGGTGTGGACGCGCTGCCGGTGGCGCCTGCCGGGCATCCCGAAGTCCTCACCCTGCTCCGGGAACAGGCCGAACGGGTCTCCGCCCAGCTGGCCTCGCTCGTGGTCCGAATTGACGCCGCCCTGGCCGAACCCGAGCCGGCCCCCTCCGATGCTCGCGCCCAAGTCGAACGCCTGGTCGGGATCATCAAGCTGGCCTTGGGAAGCTCCCAGCCGGTGCTGCCTGTCATCACCCTGGCGGAACCGGCGGAGCTGACCGCTTCCGCCGCCGACCGGGCCGCCTTGCTCGGCGGAGACGGCACCGCCGCCGTGACCTGGCTCCATCGGGCGGCGCTGGTGCGGCCGGAGCTGGACGGCCTCTCCGGCCTCCTCACCCACGCCGAGGCGCGTGGGGCCGACGTGGTCGGCCAGGTGGTCGTAGCCCAGTTGCCGCACCGCCCCGGAGCGCGCTGGTGCGAGCTGCCCTTCGGGCCCGAGGGACCGCCACCGGCCGGCACCACGGGCCTGGTCGTGGTGGCGCCCGACGGGTTCGGCCCCTCGCGCCCCATCGCCGGCCTGGCCGTCGACGCATGGGCCGAGGTCATCCCTGAGACCGAGCACACCCGTGCTGGCTGTCCACCCCGAGCCCGACCCCGCTCGGTGGGACCTGGACACGCTGCTCGACACCGTGAACGAGACCGTGGAACTGGCCCACCTGCGCACGCTGACGGCCCAGGAGACCGAGGGCTTCGCCGGCCTCCTGCCCGCCCTGTACCTGCCGTCGAACTACACGCGCGACGTGCCGTCGCTCTCGTTCAAGGACCTGATCGTCCACGCCCAGAACCTGGGACTGCTGACGAGCGTGGTCGCGGCCGGGGTCACGGGGAAAGCGTGATGGGGAGGCCCTTTGGCTGACCGGATCTGGTCTCTGCCCCTCGCCGAGCTCGAGCTGGCCCTGACGAAGCTGCCGTCGGTGACCACGTGGTCCCGGCTGGAGCCCATCTCCCTGAGCTCCGACCTCCAGCCCGGCCTGCAGGCCCTGCTGGGGGACCCGCTCTGGCTGCTCGGCCGCCAGTGGCAGTTCGACGAGCTTCGGGGGGAGGACGGAGGGACGCCGGTGGCCACCGTGGTCGACGTCGAGCACGCCCCGCTGGCCCGGCTCCATCCGGGCCCGCTACCCCGTTCGGAGGGCCGCTCCGGGCCCCGCCCCCGGGACCAGTCCGTCGACATCGCCGACAGCGAGGTGCCGCTGGAGGCGCTCGTGGAGGCGGAGGTGGTCGAGCGCCCGGCGGAGCGGATCCGGGCCGAAGCCGGGCTCCAGTTGCTGCGGATGCTCACGGCGGCCGACCTGGCCCCGGTCCGAGCCCAGGTGGTGACCCGGTGGGCGTTCCCGCCGGCGGCCCCCGACGACCAGGACCCGGCGGGTACCGCGCGGGCCGCGGTCCACGCCCGTCGCATCCCCGACGCCGAGCGCATCGAGGCCGACCTGGCGCCGCTGGACGGCGGCGCGGGACCGCTCACCGGGCTCCCATCCGGCGTCACCGTC
>JAIVIH010000468.1 GCA_020200615.1 Actinomycetota bacterium
CCTTCGCCGCTCCCGGCACGAACCGGGTTTCCCAGCGTTCCGGCCAGGTCGTCGAGGGTGAGCAGCTCACAGGCGGGCGGGGCCGGGCCCGGGTTCACGGGACCGCCGTCGTCGGTCACCGGCGCCGGCCCGCCCCCTCCGCCGTTCGCCGCCGGCCCCCCGGGCAGTCCCACCGTGAGGTCGGCGTCGCCCTTGGCGCCGCAGGCGCCGAGTAACCCGGCGATGACAACGAGGGCCGCCATCCGTGTCAGCTTGTTCATGTCCGGTTCTCCTTGGCCCCGGGTCGGCCATCCGGCGAGGGGGAACCCAAGCCTGCCTCATGGGGGGAGGGGCCGACACGTACGCCCGACGGGCTGTGCCACACTCTCGGAGCGCGAGGGAGAGGTGACCGAGCGGCCGAAGGTGATCGCCTGCTAAGCGATTAGGGGGTGAATAACTCCCTCCGGGGTTCAAATCCCCGCCTCTCCGCTACCGGCTGAGTGTCGCCTCATGGCCTCTGACCGGCCACGGGCCCTAGGACCTGTCACTGATTTCGCCTGCGAGCAGTCCTAGGTTTGGACCGCCGGGGAGTGGAGACAGGGTTCTTCGATGAGTGACTTCTTATTCTCCCGCTGGAACGAGCGTGAAGGCGGTTTCCCGTGGCTGAAGGCCGGTTTGGGCGCTTTGGCCGTCTTCCTCCTCGTCATCGTCATTCCGCCCTTCCGCACGGCCGCGGCCACGGTGACCAGCCGAATCGTCCTGTTCGTCGCTTCTCCGTTCGCGCCTTCGATTTCCGGGTTCGACGGCCTGAGCCAGGCGACCCGGGTCCTGGCCGACGACGGCACCGAGGTGGGCTTGCTGGGCGCCGAAGTCAGGGACCCGGTTCAGATCGCCCAGCTGCCACCCCACGTCACCCAGGCCGTGCTGGCTGCGGAGGACGCCGACTTCTACTCCCACAGTGGCGTCGATCCCACCGCCATCTTCCGGGCCATGTACAACACCGTTGCCGGCCGCCCTCAGGGCGGGAGCACGATCACCCAGCAGCTGGCCAAGCTCAACTACACCGGCGACCAGCACACGTTCTTCCGCAAGTTCAAGGAGGTCCTCTACGCCAGCCGCCTCGAGCAGCGGTACTCGAAGGATGAGCTGCTCGAGCGGTACCTGAACCAGGTGTACTTCGGCGAGGGCGCCTACGGCATCGCTGCCGCCTCGTCGACGTTCTTCGGGGTGACGCCGCCGGAGCTCAACCCGGCACAGGCGGCCACACTGGCAGGCAAGATCCGGGCCCCCAGCAGCCTCGATCCCTTTATCCGTCCCGAAGAGGTGCGCGAGCGCCGAGACCAGGTGCTGCGCAACATGGACCGCCAGGGGTGGTTGACCGAGGCGCAGGCCGCGGAGGCGTCGGCCAGCCCGTTGGAAGTCGTCCCACGCAAGCCGGGGGCGGGCGCGGGTACGACGGGGAAGGCCCCGCACTTCGTGGCTTACGTGGGGCGAGAGGCCACAGGACTGACCGAGCTGGGGGAGTCCGAGGAGGCTCGGGGTAAGCAGGTGTTCACCGGCGGCTACACCGTGGAGACCACACTCGACGTGAAGGCCTACGACGCCGCCGTCGCCGCGGTGGAGGGCCTACTCGGGGAGGAGGGCGATCCGGCCACGGCCATCGCCTCGGTCCAACCCGGTGACGGCGCCATCCGGGTCCTCTTCGGTGGGTTGGATTCCTCGCTCGAGTTCGACCTCGCCAGCCAGGGCCGTCGCCAACCGGGGTCGTCGTTCAAGCCCTACGTCTACGCAGCCATGCTCAAAGCCGGCGTCGACCCCCGAACCTCCTACGACTCGGGGTCGCCCAAGACGCTCGACTGCCGGGGCACCCGGTGGCCGGTCCGGAACTACGAGGGCGGCGGCG
>JAIVIH010000207.1 GCA_020200615.1 Actinomycetota bacterium
GGCGGGAAGGCCTCAGGCACGCGCCGCCACGCCAGGTCGTGGACGGTGACGCACAGCGGAGCAGGGCCCGCCGGCGGTACGGCGAGGGACGTGGCGTGGACCACGTCGAAGCCGCCGGGCGGAGCGGACCACGGGCTGTTCCAGCCCCGGTCCCAGGCCCAGACCAGGGCCTTGCCCGGGAGGGCGGACGTGACCACGTCGTGACCTAAAGCGGTGAGCGGGTCGGTTCCTCCCGCCGGGCCCCGGCTGGCCCACAGGGTCAGGTGGGGGCCGCTCGGGCCCAGGGCGTCGAAGCCCCGCACCAGCCCGCGCACGTACGTGCTGATCCCATCGGGCGCGCCCAGGCGGAGCTGTTCGGCGACGAGGAGCAGGCGCACGGGTCTTGGCGGTCCTTGGGTCGAGGCCGCCGGCCAGCATGGGCGACGGCAGGGACCGAAGCTAGTTCTCCGAGGCCGCTCGGGCGTAGAGCGCGACCATGCCGTTGGCGCAGCGTTCGGGTGTGTACCCCGCCGCCCGGCGGGCGCCGGCGGCAATCAGTCGAGCCCGCAGAGCGCTGTCCTCCAGGATGGCGCCCACCCCTTCGGCGAGGGCGGCGTCGTCGCCGGGGGGAACGAGCAGGGCGGCGTCTCTGCCCAGGATCTCGGGAAGCGACCCGGCGGTAGTGGCCACCACGGGCACGTCGACCGACATGGCCTCGAGCGGCGGCAGGCCGAAGCCCTCGTACCGGGACGGGAAGGCCAGCACGCTGGCTCCCCGGAGCAGGGCGGCCCGGTCGCCGTCGCCGACATACCCCAGGCGCACGATCCGGTTCCGGTGGCGGGACGCGGACAGCGCCTGGTCCAGCGGGGCCGTCCCCCAGCCGTCCATGCCCGCGATGACCAGGCGGACGTCGGGGTGGGCGTCCCCCACGCGGTCGAAGGCCCGCACCAGCGACGGATGGTCCTTGCGGGGCTCGATGGTGCTGAGCGAGAGGACATACCGATCGGCGCCGGCCAGTCGCCGGCCATCGTCGGGCGACGCCTCGGCCACGGGCGGGATAGGCTCGGGGACCACGACTCCGTCCCAGCGGAGCCAGCAGGCCCTCAGCGGCTGCGGGGGCATCGGCCGGAGGATGGGGCGCACCCCCTCAGGAAGGGCGGCGGCGAGGGACCGGAACGCCCGCCAGCTGAGGGCGTAGCCGGACGCCTTCACGTCGTCCCGCGCCGCGAGGGCCTGGAGCAGGCCCAGGGTGAAGGCGCCGACGCCGGTGCGCGATCCGAACAGGGGCGTGGCATCCAGCGCGACCCGGATCGGGCCGCCCACCGCCGCCGGCGGCGGTGGTGTCAACGGTTGGCGCCGGGGGGCACCCGCAACACGAGGACGGCCATGTCGTCGTCCGGCTGACTCTCGGCGAAGGAGAGGGCCGTGGACTCCACCAGGTCGGCCACGCCGGCGGCGTCGAGTTCGCCCATGCCCGTCATGGCCGTGGCGATGCCGGCCTCGCCCATGAACCGCCCCTCCTCGTGACGCTCGATGACCCCGTCGGTGAAGCACACGAGGAGGTCACCGGGGCCCAGGCTCACGGGCACTTCGGCCAGCTCCACCTCGGGGATGATCCCCACCAGGGTGCCGATGGCGCCGACCGCGGTGACCGTCCCGTCGGCCAGGCGGAGAGGCAGGGGATGACCGGCGGCGCAGATGATCAGGTCGGCCCCTGTCTCGGTCGGGGTCACGCTCACCAGCAGGACGGTGAGGAAGCGGGGCTCGCTCGTCTCCCAGTCGTCGGGAGCGCCGGCCACCCGCTCGATCTCGTGGCGGAGGAGGACGTCGTTGAGGTGGGCGAGGATGGCTCGGGGGGTTCCGCCCGCCACCGCCGCCGAGCGGATCGTGTGCCGGGCCAGGCCGGTCACGGCGGCGGCGTCCACGCCCTGGCCCCGCACGTCCCCCACGGCCACCATCCACTGTCCGGCGGACATGGGGAAGGCGTCGTAGAAGTCGCCGCCCACGTCCAGCCCTTCTCCCGCAGCCCGGTAACGGGCGCCGAGGTCGATCCCGGGAAGGCTGGGGAGACTGGCGGGCAGCAGGCTCTCCTGGAGCCGGCGGGCCACCTGGGTGCGGTCGGCGAACAGCCGCCCGGTGTCGATGGCGACGGCGGCCCGGTCGGCCAGCTCACGGGCGAGGGCCGCGTCCTCGTCGGCCAGTCGCCGGCCCACGTCGTTGACCAGCGTGAATGCGCCCAGGACGCGGCCCCGCGCCCGCAGGGGGAGAATTAGGGCGGCGCCGAAGGGGTTGCGGGTTAGGGCTTCCAGGTGCTCGGGGTCGGTGGCGAACGTCGCCATGATGTCGGGCGTCAGCTCGGGGTAGAACTCAGCCCGGCCGGTGCTGAGGACGGCGCCGGTGCCGACCGGCGCCCCCAGCACGACGGGGAAGCGGTCGAGCCACTGGCGAACCTCGGCCATCCGGCCCGGGTCGTTGTGGGCCAGGGCCACCGCCCGGACCGCGCCCGCCCCCTCCAGGAGATGGATGGCGCACCAGTCGGCCAGGTGGGGGACGGCGAGGTCCGCGACGTGAGTGAGGGTCACGTCGGGGTCGAGGGACCCGGCCAGGAAACCGGAGACGTCGGCCAGGAATGCGAGCCGTCGCTGTCCCTGCTCGGCCTGTTCGTGGAGGCGAGCCCGCTCGAGAGCCACGGCGCACTGCCCGGCCACGGCCTCGAGGAAGGCGCACTCGCCGTGGGCGAAGTCCCTCGGCTCGGCGAACCCGACGACCAGGGCGCCCAGCGCCGGCCCCGACCCCGGCT
>JAIVIH010000469.1:0-1872 GCA_020200615.1 Actinomycetota bacterium
ATGTGACGCATGCCTAGAGGCGACTTGTCCTTTCTACCGACCGGCCACTCACGGTGTCAATGGTTGCGAAACGAAAAAGAATCCTTTTCGTCACGAACCAGCGTCAGCCGCCCCCTGGGAGCGCTGACGAGCGAGCTCGAACAGGGCTACCGCCCCCGCTGCGCCCACGTTCAGGGACGGAATTGCCCCGCGAAGCGGAATCGTCGCCAGAACGTCGCACCGGGCCGCGACCAGGCGGGAGAGCCCGGACCCCTCGGCCCCCAGTACGGCCATCACCGGCGCGTCCCCGATGGAAAGGTCGAACAGACTCTGACCACTGTCAGTGACCAGACCCACCACCCAGATGCCCAGCTCCTTGGCCCGGGTCAGCGCCGTGGGAAGACCCGTCACCAGCGCTATGGGCAGCCGCTCCACCGCGCCCGCCGCCGCCTTGGTCACGGCCGGCGTGACGTGAACGGCCCGATGGCGGGGCAGCACGGCGCCGGTGGCGCCGGCCGCCTCGGCCGTCCGGAGCAGGGCGCCCAGGTTCTGCGGATCGGTCACCCCGTCGACCGCGAGCAGGAGAGGCAACCCTTGCGAAGGCCGGCACAGGGCTTCGAACTCGGCTTCGGGCAAGGGCTCGGCGTGCGCCAGCACGCCTTGAGGCGCCTCGGTGCGGGCGGCGGCCTCGAGCCGGGCCCGGCTCACCCGACGGACCGGCACCCGCAAGCGCTCGGCCCGGTCCACGATCTCGTCAATGAGCTCAGCCGGGTCGAGATCCTCGGCCAGCCAGACCTCGCGAACCCGGCGGCGTCGGGCCAGGAGCAGCTCGGCCACGGCCTGACGCCCCTCGACCTGCTCGCCGCCGAGCCCTTTGTCGGGACCGGCCTCCCGGCGGGGGGGACGGCCACCCGATCGCTCGGGGCGGCGGTTCGGGCCTCCCCGCCGCGGCGGCCGGCCCCGCGGGGCCCCGGTCACGCCCGCTCCACCAGGGCGACGGCCCAGCACGCCACGCCCTCGCCCCGACCCAGGGCGCCGAGGCCTTCCGCCCGCTTGGGGCGGACGGTGACGTCGGCCGTCACCACGTCGGACAGCCGCTGCTCCATGGCCTCCCGGTGGGATGCCAGGCGGGGGGCGTCCAGAACCACGGCGCAGTCGACGTTCACCGGACGCCATCCCGCAGCCCGCACCCGCTCGACGACCGCGGCCAGGAGGCGCAGGCTGTCGGCCCCGGCCCACTGCGGGTCGTCGTCGGGGAAGAGCTGACCGAGCTCGCCCTGGCCGGACGCGCCCAGCAGGGCGTCGGCCACAGCGTGGCTGATGACGTCGGCATCGCTGTGCCCAGCCAGTCCCCGCTCACCTTCCAAGTCGACTCCCCCCAGGCGAAGGGGTCTTCCCGGCTCGTCGGAGAAGGGGTGGACATCGAATCCGAGGCCGACGCGCATGCTCATCCAGCGCGGGGCGACTGGTGGCGCGCCGCGTGCTCCCGAGCCTGGTCCAGGTCACCGGCGCTGGTGAGCTTGGTGTTGGCCGGCTCGCCCGGCACCACCACCACGCAGCCCCCCATGGCCTCCACCAAGGCGGCGTCGTCGGTGGCGTCGGCACCGGTGGCGTGGGCCCGCCGGAACACGCCGGCGCGGAACGCCTGGGGCGTCTGCACCGCGACCAGCTCGGCCCGGTCAAGGGTGTCGATGACCTGCCCGTCCCGCACCCGCTTCACCGTGTCCGCCAGCTGAAGCCCGGGCACGGCCCCGTCGGCGTCATCCAAGGCCGCCACCACGGCGGCGAACAGTGAGGGGCTGGCCAGGGGCCGGGCTGCGTCGTGGACGACGATCACGTCGGCCGTCACCGGTATGGCGGCCAGCGCCTGGCGCACGGAGTCCGACCGGCGGG
>JAIVIH010000469.1:1911-3514 GCA_020200615.1 Actinomycetota bacterium
CGCCCGCCTCTTCCACTCCGGCGCAGTCGGGCGGTACCGCCATCACGATCCCGTCGGCCACGGTGCGGGCTGCGGACAGCGACCAGTCGAGGACCCGGCGGTCACCCAGCGCCTCGTACTGCTTGCGAGCCCCGAAGCGGGACCCGGCGCCAGCGGCGACCACGATCACCCAGACGCTCGTCATACCGGCCCGCCCGCCGGCGTCGTCGTGGATACTACGGCAAGGCCTCGTCGAGCTTGAGCTCGGCCGCTTCCTCGTCCACCCCCAGGGCGAAGGTGAGCTCCGAGACGAGGATCTGGCGGGCCTTGGTGAGCATGCGTTTCTCCCCCGCCGAGAGTCCCTTGTCCTTCTCGCGGATGGACAGGTTCCGCACCACTTCGGCCACCTGGTAGATGTCGCCCGACTTCAGCTTCTCGACGTGGTTCTTGAACCGTCGAGACCAGTTGGTGGGCATCCGGGCCTCCTTCTTGCGAAGGACGGCGAATACCTCCTCGACTTCCTCGTCGTTGATGACCTCGCGCAACCCCACCTCTTCGGTGTTGTCAGCGGGCACCATCAGCGTGAGGTCGCCGTAGGCGAGCTTCAGTACGAGGTACTCCCGATCCGTGCCGAATGCATCCCGCCTTTCCCGCCTTTCGATGACAGCCGCGCCGTGATGGGGATAGACGACCTTGTCACCGACATCAAAGGACATACTTCTCCCAGGAACGAGACACCAATGGGGACAACTCCAGAGTGCCAGGAACTAGCCGCGAAGGCCAACCGGTAAGCGGAACCGTCCCTTCCGGCTCATCCGTACCGGTCGAGGATGCTGGCTTCGGCCAGCCGCGACAGCCCTTCCCGAATGGCCCGGGCGCGTGCTTCACCGACGCCTTCGACGTCGTCCAGATCGTCCACTGAAGCCCGCAGGATCTTCTGCAGCGTCCCGAACCGCTCGACGATGTGGTCGCTGACCGCGTCCGGCAAACGGGGGATCTTGGCCAGCAAACGGAAGCCCCGGGGCTGCAGCCCCATGTCCATCTGCGCCGCCTCGGGCGGGAGGTGCAGCACCGACGCCACCGACTTGATGTCGAGCAGGTCGTCGGTGGTCAAGTGGGCGAGAGCGCTCATGGCCTCGTTGAGGTGGTAGTCGTCATCCACCTTGAAGTAGTCCTTGATGACCAGGCGCCGGTCGTCCTCGACGCCGCCCATCAGCTCCTCGAGCTGGAGCCGGATGAGCCGGCCGTCGGTGCCCAGCTCGACGATGTAGCCCTGGATCTCCTCGGCGATCCGACGGACCATCTCCGTTCGCTGGAGGACGGTGACCACCTCGCGCACCGTCACCAGATCCTCCACTTCGAGGGCGGACAGCGCGCCCGACACCGAGTCCAGCCGGGTCTTGTAGCGCTCGAGCGTCTGCAGGGCCTGGTTGGCCCGGTTGAGGAGCCTCGGCGACGGTTCGAGCGGGTGCTTGAAATCGCCGTAGTACACGGCGATCGAGGACATGTCCTCGGATACGGAGATCACAGGGACCCCGATCGAGCGCGCCACCCGCTCGGCGGTGCGGTGGCGGGTGCCCGTCTCCGACGTGGGCACGTTGGGGTCGGGGACGAGATGGACGTT
>JAIVIH010000208.1 GCA_020200615.1 Actinomycetota bacterium
TGGTCCACGTTGCCGGAGTCGCGTCCGGGCATGTTCGGCACGTCCCGAGACACAGCTATCCATCATGAACCGGAGCTACACAGCCGCCGATCCGTACAACAGACTCCGGCGGCGCGGTAGAGATCCGGTAGAGATCGGCCGTTTCAGCCGGTCCCGTACCCCCTCTGACCTGCACCTTTGTGGTGGGCGAGGGGGGACTTGAACCCCCACGTCCTTTCGGACACAGGAACCTGAATCCTGCGCGTCTGCCAATTCCGCCACTCGCCCGGCGGAGGATCAGGGTAGCGGACGCCTGAGGCTGGGCAGCCCGGGTGCTGGGTAAGCTCCGCTCACCATGGGACTCCGGCAGTTCGAGCAGCGGCTGGAACGTCTGGTCGAGGGCGTGTTCGCCAAGACCTTCCGCAGCGGGCTTGAGCCGGTGGAGGTTGGGCGGCGTCTGACCAGGGAGATGGACCTGCACCGGGCCATGGGCGTCAACGGGATGATCGCCCCCAACCACTTCGAGGTCGCCATCAGCCTGAGCGACCACAAAAACTTCGAGTCCTACGTCCAGGCCCTGAACCGGGAGCTGTCCGAGGCCGTCCGGGAGCACGCCCGGGACGAGGGCTACGGCTTCGTGGGGCCGGTGCACGTCGAGCTGGTGCCCGACGAGTCCCTGGGCGCTGGCGAGTTCCTGGTGGCGAGCGGGATGCTGGAGGCCCCGGGAGGCGCGGCGGTGGGGTCCCTGGCCCTGTCCGACGGCCGGCGGATCGGTGTCAGTGAGGACCCCGTCACCATCGGGCGGCTTCCCGACTGCGACATCGTCCTCACCGATCCCAACGTCAGCCGTCGCCACGCCGAGGTCCGCCGTCGGGGCAACGACTTCGTGGTCGTCGACCTCGGGTCCACCAACGGCACCCGGGTCAACGGCGCAGGAATCCGTGAGCGACTGCTCACCGACGGTGACGAGATCAGCCTGGGAAGTACCCGGATCCGGTTCGAGGCGTCCTGAGAGGGGCGCCGTGCCCGATCAACTACTGACCATCCTCAAGTTCTGCTTCCTGGCCATCCTCTACCTCTTCTTCCTGCGCGTGATGCGAGCGGTGTGGGCCGAGGTCAAGGGGCCTCCCGTGGCCGTTACCGGGGCCGCTCCGGCGGCGCCGGCGAAAGCCTCACGGCCGAGCGCCGGAGGCGGCAAGCCTCCCGGACGGTTGAAGGTGGTGGAGCCGGCCGAGCGTCGCGGGCAAAGCTATGAGCTCGGTGAAGAGCTCACCGTGGGCCGAGCCGGGGGGTGCCAGGTCACGTTGGAGGACACCTACGCCTCGCAGCTCCACGCCCGGGTGTTCCACAGGGACGGTCAGTTCTACGTCGAGGACCTGGGATCGACGAACGGGACCTTCGTGAACCGCAAGAAGGTCACGACGCCGATTCCCATACGAAAGGGCGACCGCCTGCAGATCGGCAAGACGGTCATGGAGCTTTCATGACGGTTCTGCGGGGAGCGGCGGCCACTGACGTGGGTCGGGTGCGGCAGGTGAACGAGGATCGCTACCTCGTCTCCGAGGGCTTGTTCGCGGTGGCGGACGGCGTAGGAGGGCACCAGGCCGGGGAGGTGGCGTCCCAGACGTCGGTCGAGACCCTGGCCTCAGCGTTCGCCGAGCGCACCACCAACGGGCTGATCGATGCCATCCATCGAGCCAACCAGGCCGTCTGGCGGCTGGCCCAGGACCGGGCCGAGCGGCGCGGGATGGGCACGACCCTCACCGCCATCGCCCTAGTGGAGGAGGACGGGGAGGAGCAGCTGGCCATCGCCAACGTGGGCGACTCGCGGGCCTACCTGTTCCAGCGGGGCGAGCTGATACAGGTCACTGAGGACCACAG
>JAIVIH010000209.1:0-928 GCA_020200615.1 Actinomycetota bacterium
CTCCCGGGACCACGTGCAAACGTCCTCCACGGCTTCCACCGGCGACCGACCCTCGGCCAGGAAGCGGGCTGCGTCGGAGGCCTCCTCGAACTCGGGGACATGGGTCGTGGGGGCCAGCATCTCGGCGTAGATGTCCCGGACCTCGGGCGCGCTCAGGCCGTCCCAGTCGATGACGGGTTGCTCCTCGAGCGGTGGTGAGGTCTCCACCACCGATTCCCCCACCACGGTCATCTCGGTGTGGGGCACGTGGATGTCGAAGGCGTCGACCATCGTGCTCCAGTAGTCCCAGTACCGGTAGGTGGAGACGGCGGGGTCGACGCTCACGCTGGCCTCGAGGGCGACCTGGCGGTCGGTGCTGAGCGGCGTCACCCGGGCTTCGTTGTACGAGGAACGGACCTCGCCCTGATACCGGTAGCCCGTGCGGTGGCGGATGGACAGCCTCCAGCTCATCCCGGTGTCACCCGCTCGCGGTGCCACTCCACTGGCGCGCTCTGACGGAAGAACCGTCGGGCGATGGCGTCGCTGGCCTCGGCACAGGCGCCCTGCAAGTGCTTCAGGTAGGACGGAAGATCGGCCACCAGCTCCCGCACCCCGGCAAAGTCGAGCTCGTTGCGGGCCCGGCCCAGGATGCGTCGAGCCTCGTCCTCCTGACCCGCCCGGCCTGTGCTGGGACCAAGCTCGGCCAGGCAGTGATCGGCGACCCCCAGGGCGTGCACCGCCGACCGCGGGAACAGCCGGTCGAGGAGCAAGAACTCAGCCACCAGCGGCCCGTCGACGGCCCGGCGGTAGGTGCGCAGAAAGGCCTCGTGGGCCGAGCAGCAGCGCAGGGTGGTCACCCATTCGGGAGACCCCGACGGCTCGCCGAAGCAGGCCGACAGGAGGCGGGCGGTCATGTCCACCCGCTCCAGGCTGCGACCGAGCACGAGGA
>JAIVIH010000209.1:1109-2969 GCA_020200615.1 Actinomycetota bacterium
CTCCTCCACCGCCGGGTCTTCGAGGATGTGGTGGACGTGCACGTCGAGGATGCGGGCCGTGTCCTCGGCTCGCTCGACGTACCGACCGACCCAGTACAGCGATTCTGCGATCCGGCTCAGCATGGGCCCGAGCGGCCCTCTGAGCGGGATGGCGAGTATCCAGATTGCTGTTGCTGGGCGGCCTGGGCCACCGCTGGGCCGGCCTCGGGCCTCGATCCGCGCTGGGGGGGCGTCCGTTCGGTGACCCGCTCCCGGCGAGCGGCCGGGGTCGGCGGCTCGCCCTCGGGAGCCAGGACCCACGTGTCCTTCGACCCGCCGCCCCGACTCGAGTTGACAACGAGGCTTCCCTCGGTCAGGGCCACCCGGGTGAGACCGCCGGGCACCACCCACACCCGCTCGCCGTCGTTGACGGCGAAGGGGCGGAGGTCGACGTGGCGGGGGCTCAGCCGGTTGCCCACCTGGGTGGGCGAGGTCGACAGCTGGACCACCTCCTGGGCGATCCAGCCCCGAGGGTCGGCCAGCACCGCATTCCGGGTCCGGGCCAGCTCTTCGTCGGTGGCGTGAGGGCCGATGAGGAGCCCCGAGCCACCGGATCCGTCCACCGGCTTCACCACCAGCTGGTCGAAACGCTCTAGCACGTACGTGAGCTGATCGGACTCGTCGAGACGGTAGGTGTCGACGTTGGGGAGGATGGGTTTCTCGCCCAGGTAGTAGTCGATCATGGCCGGGACGTACGTGTAGACGAGCTTGTCGTCCGCCACCCCGTTGCCGACGGCGTTGGCGATGGTGACATTGCCCTTGCGCGCGGCGTTGAGGATGCCCGGGCATCCCAGCATTGACGTGCTGCGGAACTGGAGGGGGTCGAGGAAGTCGTCGTCCACCCGGCGGTACACGACGTCGACCCTCTGCTCGCCGTGGGTGCTGCGCATGTAGACGACGTTCCCGCGGCACACGAGGTCCCGCCCCTCGACCAGCTCCACGCCCATCTGCCGGGCCAGGAAGGTGTGCTCGAAGTAGGCCGAGTTGTAGACGCCGGGGGTGAGCAGGACCACGGTCGGATCGGCCACCCCGGTGGGGGCCGCCGCCCGCAACGCTTCCAGGAGCCGGGCCGGGTAGCTGTCGACGGGGCGAACCCGGTGGCTGGCGAACAGCTCGGGGAACACGCGGGACATGGCCCGTCGGTTCTCGACGACGTAGGAGATGCCCGACGGCGTGCGGAGGTTGTCCTCCAGCACCCGGAAGCCGCCGTCCGCCCCTCGGGCGAGGTCGATGCCGGCGACGTGCACCCGCACCCCGTTGGCGGGGGCGAGTCCGACCGCCGGTCGGTGAAAGTGGGTGGAGCTGGCCACCATGCTGGCGGGGATGACCCCGTCGCGGACGATGTGCTGCCCGCTGTAGATGTCGGCCAGAAACGCCTCGAGGGTGCGCACCCGCTGGGCCACCCCCGACTCGACCAGGGCCCACTCCTCGGCCGAGAGCACGCGGGGGACGAGGTCGAGGGGGAAGGGCCGCTCCTCTCCGGACAGGGAAAAGGTGATGCCCTGGTCGCGGAAGGCTCGGTCACGGGCCACGCACCGCCGCTCGAAGTCCTCTCCGGACAACGCTTGCAAGGAGTCGTACAGGGCCAGACAGCCGCGGCGGGCCACGCCCGGGCTCTCGAACAGCTCGTCCCAACCCTTGACGGGATACTCGTCGAGGAGGTCGCCCACGCTCTCATGGATAGCAGCAACTGGTTTCGCGGGTGTTACAGGATCGGGAACGGCTAGCCAGACGCCCCGATATCCGCGATGGTTGCGGGGTGCTAAGCGTGCAAGTGGGCTTCGAGTTCGTGTTCGAGGCGCCCGGTCCCACCCCCACCAT
>JAIVIH010000014.1 GCA_020200615.1 Actinomycetota bacterium
ACGTAGATCAGCAGCAGGAGAAGGGAGGCCGTGGCCGGCCGCCGGACGAAACGGCGCACGCCGCCCTGTCTACTGGCCGTTCACGATCAGGATGTGCCAGCGGCCGACCTTCCGGGTGTCCTCGGCCCAAAGCGCCCCCCCGTCCCGCTCCAGGTCGCGGGTGACGAGGGTGAAGCGCCCGACCCCGGCGGACCGCAGCCGGTCCACCACGCTCGGCAGGTCGGCAGGAGTGCTGAGCAGCCAGCGCTGGTCGTCGAACGTCTTCCAGGCCAGCCGGGGCATGAGCGGACTGGTGGTTACCAGGAGTGGACGCTCCTCGCCGGTGTTGCGGGAGACCTGGTCGATCGACGTCATCAGACGGTCGGTGAAGACGTGCGTCGAGCGGATGCTGACCACGCTCATGACGGCCATGGAGAGGGAGCAGACGGCCAGCCCGGCGGCGAGCGCCTGGCGGCTCCGGCGGGCGACGCCCTCAGCGCTCTCCCGAAGGGCGAGGAGCACGACGGGCACCAGGAGCGGGATGCCGAGGGCGAAGTAGCGCCCGCCCCATTCTCCCGAGCCGCCCCTGTCGTACTGGGTGGCGATGACACCGGCGGCGAAAAGGACGAAGGTGATGGTCAGGACGCGGGCGGCCAGCGTCCGGAGCGTCGCCGTCCGGAGCGAGGCCAGCCCGGCCAGGCCCATGGGGAAGGCCACGAGGAAGCCGGGCACGAGGTTCTTCGGCGCCGCCGCCAGGGCCACCACCGCGCTCAGGGCGGCGATAGCTGCGAGGACGACGGCCCCGTTCCGGCCGCCGGGGTCCCGGCGTAGGGCCCAGACGGCCAGGACGATGGCCATGGCCATGATGACCAGGGCGATCTCCACGACCGCACCGTTCTCGCCGTAGCCCGGTCGGAGCCAGGTGAGGGCGGAGGCATTGATCTTATCGGCCAGGAAGCTCTCGCCCCCCACGGCCCCCGACGCATTGGTCCCGCTGGCGGCGCCGACCAGTGACCTGCCCCACAGGCCTTCCAGCAGTCGCCCTCCCCCCGCTGCAGCCAGAGCGGTGGCGGCCACGAGGAGGCCGGGCCAGCGCGGCCGGCGGAGGGCGGTGGAGGCTGCCGCCACCGCCAGGGCGATGCCCAGGACGAAGGCCTCGGTGCGGAGCAGGACGGCGAGGGTGACGAAAACGAGGACGGCCAGGGCGGCGAGAGGTCGCCGCCGCTCGACGGCGGTGAGGGCGGCCAGCGCGGCTGCAGCCACCAGCGCCGCCGCCAGCGTGTGGCCCATGACCAGGTACCCGTCGAACAGGAGCGGGCTGGCCAACCCCACGACCCAGATCGCGGGACGGTCCAGGCCGGGGCCGATCCGGCGGGCATGGGCTCCGGCCAGGCCGGCGGCGGCGACCGTCCCGAGGATGGACAGCAGCACCATGGCCACGTGTCCGCCGAGCCGGTCGGCGCCGGCCAGAAGCAGGGCGTATAGAGGATGCTTCCCGAACGGCGCCACGCCCTTGTCGCCCTCGGCTGAGAGCTCTAGGGGGTAGTTGCGGCCCTCGGGGTCGATCTCGGTGACGGGGTGGGGGACGATCCACCCGTCACCGTCGGACAGCGACTGGGCCTGGATGATGGCCGCCCCCTCGTCGGCCGAGAACGAGGCCGATGTTCCTGCCAGCGGCATGACCAACACCAGGATGACGCTCAGGGCCGCGAGATGAGCCCACAGCGGTGCCCCCCAGATGCGGCGGGCGCGGCCGGGGGGCCGGTCATATGCGGGCGCGGTGGCCCGGTCCGGCGCGTCGACGAGCGTCACCCTTCTGGTATCGGCGGTTCCCGGCCCGTCCTGAGGGCTACCCGACCTCGCGTAGCTCCCGCTTCAGGTTCGCGTTTGCGGGACCGACGGTCCTTGCCCGGGACCGGGGCCCCGTCGGCTCCCTCGGGCCGGAGGGCGGCCAGGATGTCGGTGACCGCCTTGCGGATCGTCTGGGGGTCGATTCCGTGCTCGGTGTTGTACGCCCGCTGCACGCCCCGACGACGGTTGGTCTCGTCGATGGCCCGTTGCATCGAGTCGGTGACCTTGTCGGCGTACATGATGACCTGGCCGGCCACGTTCCGGGCCGCCCGGCCGATCGTCTGGATGAGGGATGTCTCGCTACGGAGGAAGCCCTCCTTGTCGGCGTCGAGGATGGCGACCAGCGACACTTCGGGCAGGTCGAGACCCTCCCTGAGCAGGTTGATGCCGACGAGCACGTCGAACTCGCCGAGGCGCAGGTCGCGCAGGATCTCGATCCGCTGGATGGTGTCGACCTCGCTGTGGAGGTATCTCACCCGGACTCCCAGCTCCAGCAGGTAGTCGGTGAGGTCCTCGGCCATCTTCTTGGTCAGGGTGGTGACCAGGATGCGGTCGCCCTGCTCCACCCGGCTGCTGATCTGCACGAGAAGGTCGTCGATCTGGCCCTTGGTCGGCCTGACCACGACCTCAGGGTCGATGAGGCCGGTGGGGCGGACGATCTGCTCCACGACCTGGGTGGAGATGCCCACCTCGTACGCCGCGGGCGTGGCCGACAGGAAGATGCACTGGTTGACCCGCTCGAACCACTCGTCGAAGCGGAGGGGGCGGTTGTCGGCAGCCGACGGAAGGCGGAATCCGTGGTCCACCAGGGTTTCCTTACGAGAACGGTCTCCCTCGTACTGGCCGTGGAGCTGGGGGATGGTGACGTGGGACTCGTCCAGGACCATGAGGTAGTCCTTGGGGAAGAAGTCCAGCAGGGTGTGAGGGGCCTCCCCCGGGTTCCGGCCGTCGATGTGCCGGGAGTAGTTCTCGATCCCGCTGCAGAAGCCGATCTCCCGCATCATCTCGAGGTCGTACTGGGTGCGCATGCGGAGGCGCTGGGCCTCCAGGAGCTTGCCATTGCGCTCGAAGAAGGCCAGCCGGTCGGCCAGCTCGGCCTCGATCTGGATCATGGCCCGCTTCATCTTCTCCTCGCCGGCGACGTAGTGGGTCGCCGGGAAGACGACCAAGTCGTCCACCGGGGCCAGCACCTCACCCGTGAGCGGGTCGACCCTGCTGATGCGCTCCACCTCGTCGCCGAACAGCTCGATGCGGACGCCCACCTCCTCGTAGGCGGGGTGGACCTCGATGGTGTCCCCCCGCACCCGGAAGCGCCCACGGGCGAAGGCGACGTCGTTTCGCTCGTACTGCATGTCCACCAACCGGCGGAGGATGGCCCGCTGGTCCATGGTCTGGCCGGGCTTGAGCATGAGGACCTGGCCGGCGTACTCCTCGGGCGACCCCAGGCCGTAGATGCACGAGACGGAAGCGACCACGATGACGTCCCGCCGGGCGAGCAGGGCCGACGTGGCCGAGTGGCGGAGCCGGTCGATCTCGTCGTTGATCGTGGCGTCCTTCTCGATGTACGTGTCGCTCGACGGGATGTAGGCCTCGGGCTGGTAGTAGTCGTAGTAGGAGACGAAGTACTCGACCCTGTTTTCGGGGAAGAACTCCCGGAACTCGTTGGCCAGCTGGGCGGCCAGCGACTTGTTGGGTGCGATCACCAGAGTGGGCCTCTGCACCCGCTCGATGGTCCAGGCGATGGTGGCGCTCTTGCCGCTACCGGTGATGCCCAGCAGGGTCTGGAAGCGATCCCCCCGCTGGACGCCCGCGGCGAGGCCGTCGATCGCCTTGGGCTGGTCCCCCGCGGCGCGAAAGTCGCTGACGACCTTGAACGGCGGCACGACCTCCACCCTACGGCGAACTGGTGACAACTACGGGGGTCAGGGAACTCTCCGGCGGCGCGGAGTTGGTAAGAGTACGACTGGTAAGATTCCTACATGCGAGTCACGGAGAAGGGCCAGGTCACAATCCCGAAAGGCCTGCGCGATGCACTGGGGATCGGTGCCGGAACGGAGGTCGACTTCGAGCGGGACGATGACACCATCGTCCTCCGGAAGGTCACCGACGGACCGACCCGGGGGCGACAACTGGCGCAGCGCCTGCGCGGGCGCGGCGACGTGGGAATGACGACGGAGGAGATACTGGCGTTCACGCGCCAGCGGTGATGGCTGTCGGGACGCTTGTCGACAGCAACGTGCTCCTGGATGTTCTCACCGAGAGCGACAGATGGCCCGAGTGGTCATCGACCGCGCTGGCCCGCGCCGCGGATGCCGGCCCGCTGTTCATCAACCCGATCATCTATGGCGAGGTGTCCGTGCGCTTCAGCCGCATTGAGGAGCTCGACGACGCGCTCCCAGCAGCGGACTACGGGCGGCTGGCACTGCCATGGGAGTCGGCGTTCCTGGCCGGAAAAGCGTTTCTCGACTATCGCCGAAGAGGAGGGACGAAAACGTCGGCTCTCCCGGACTTCTTCATCGGCGCGCACGCCGCCCTGGCCCAGCTCGGACTACTCACGCGCGACGTGGCTCGGTACAGCACCTGCTTCCCGACGGTTCGACTCACGAGCCCCGAGATGCCGCCCTGATCCACGTGCCCACTGAGGGGCGGTAGCCCTTGTTTGTCGCCTGTATTTTCATTGCTCTTCGTATCCTCGCGTGTTATCATCGAACACATGTTCGTATCGGTCGAATCGGCGGCAGAGTGGCTGCGAGAGGCGGTCGCGGCTCTCGAACCCGGCTGCTTCAGCGGTGAGCAGGCGTCGGCGCTCGTCGACGCCTTCGCCAAGATCGAGCGGCTCGGGGCGGCCGGGCGCACGTTGATGGCCCGGCGAGTGGAGGAGACGAACCTGTGGCGCCGTCAGGGCCAGCGCAGTGCCGCCCACTGGATGGCAGCCAAGACAGGCTCGTCCGTCGGGGCCGCCGCCGGAGCGTTGGCGACGGCACGTCGGCTGGAGGCGCTTCCCGCCACCGCCGAGGCCTACCGAGCGGGTGAGCTTTCAGAACTTCAAGCCAGCGAGATCGTTTCCGCCGCCGCCGTTGACCCTGGCGCCGAGCAGGCGCTGCTGGCGAGCGCCGGAACCGACGGTGTCGCTGGTCTACGAGAGCGCTGCCGGGCCGTGCGGGCCGCCGCTGCTGACGACGAGGTAGCCCGTCACCGGGCTCTTCACCGTTCGCGTCGGCTTCGCCACTGGTGCGACGCCGACGGTGCCTTCCGCATGGACCTGCGCACCACACCCGACGCCGGAGCAGTGGTGCTGGCCGCCCTTGAACCCCACCGTTGCCGCATCGTCGCCGAGGCTCGGGCAGCAGGAAGGCGGGAGCCGGCCGAGGCCTATGCCGCCGACGCCCTCGTCGGCGCGTGCGAGGCGAGCGGCCCGACCGGTGGCGGGAAGCCAGGGCCTCGGGCCATGGTGCACGTGCGTGTTGACCACTCCGCCCTCGTGCGAGGACATCTCGAAGCCGGCGAAACGTGCGACATCCCTGGCGTCGGTCCCATCCCGGTGGCGGCGGCCAAGGCCATGTTGGGCGACGCCGTGCTCAAGGCGATCGTCACCAAGGGTGTCGAGGTGACCGCGGCGGCCCACGGAGGACGAACTGTCACCGCTCACCAGCGCACCGCCTTGGAGGTGCGAGATCCCGAGTGTGTGGTCGGCGGGTGTCATGTCCGTGATCACCTGGAGATCGATCACGTCGACGGCTGGGCGCTGACCCGGATCACCACCGTTGACCGTCTGGCGCGATTGTGCCGGTTCCACCATCACCTGAAGACTTACTGCGGTTACCGGCTCGACGGCGGCCCCGGAGCGTGGACGTGGGTCGCGCCCGACGATGAGTACGGCGGCGCGGAGCCGAGCCGGCCGCCCCCCGGCGGGCTGTCCCAGGAGACCCGTCTCGCTCTCACCGGTTCGGCGAAGGGGAGTTGAGCCACGCCCACGCCCGTTCGACCTGGGCTTCCAGCTCGGCCAGCGAACCGGCGTTGTCGATCACCAGGTCGGCCCGGGCTCGGCGCTCTTCGCGGCTGGCCTGGGCGGCCAAGCGGCGCCGGACGTCGGCCTCGTCCATCCCCCGTGCGTCGACCAGGCGCCTGACGGCCACGTCCTCCGGGCAGTCGACGACGATGACGACGCCGACGTCATAGGGCATCCCGGTTTCCACCAGGAGGGGCACGACCAGGACGACGACCGAGTCGCCGGCCTGTTCCGCCGCCAGCCGTTCAGCGACCTCGGCCCGGACTGCCGGATGCACGATGGCATTCAGATCGGCCAGCGCCTGGGGGTCGTCGAAGACCAGGTCGGCCAAGGCCCGGCGGTCGAGTCCGCCGCCAGCGACGACCACGCCAGGCCCGAACCGGTCGACGATCGCGGCATACGCAGGGGTTGGGGGCTCCACCACTTGGCGGGCGATGACGTCGGTGTCCACGACCGCCGCGCCCCGACGGGCCAGCATGGCCGACACGGTCGACTTGCCTGAGCCGATTCCCCCGGTGAGGCCGACCACGTACAACGTGGGTGACCGTATCATCGGCCTATACGCCTCGATCCGCTCCTCTTCTCTCCCAGTCCCGACCTCAGGCTGAAGGCCGCCCAGGCGCAGTCCCGGCGGGCCCGGCGGGCGCTAGCCGAGCGGGCCCTGGAATGGCCTGAGTTCTCGCCTGGCAGCCTCAACGCCTGGCTCCTCCTCGTCACCACCAAGCCGCCCAGCTGGCGTGACCCGTTGGTGACGTGGTCCGAAGCTCCTCCCACCCTCGGAGAAGCCCACGAGGGCTTCTTCTACCCCGATCCCCTCGGTTTCTGGACCGAGGTCCGGCGCTGGTCGTGCGAGCTCCTCCACCGGTACCAACCGACGTGGGGGGTAGCGGAGGCCCTGGCCCTGACGAGCCTCCTCCACCTCGAGAAGCAACCGGAGCGCTTCGGGAGGGCGGCCGAGCTCATGCAACCACGCGTCGTCCTCTTCCTCGACGAGCCCTCCTGGGAGAGGGCCGGGCTCAGCGGTGTGCACCGCGAACCGCATTTCATCCACGATCCCCACCGGAAGAGGCAGGTCTACGAGGGTTTCTGGGGCCACGACGAGGCCGGCTTGGTGGTCGGGAAGTCGCCACAGCATCCCGCTACCCACAACCTGTACCGGGCCGAGGACATGCTCGGTTTCCTGCGGTCGGCTCCTGTCGCCACCGGCGTGTGAGGAACCCCGACCCGGGTACGGGTCGGACATGAACGTCAACCGCATACTGGTGATGGTCGCCGTGGCCCTCTTCGTCATCACCGCCATCTCCGCCTACAGCGACGACATCAATGTGAACGAGACCGGGTTCCTCGCCCTCGGTTTGGCTGCCTACGCCGCCTCCGGACTCACCTTCGGGGTGAGAGGCGGCCTCGGTTCACGTCGCCGGCGCTGATCCCGGCTCGGGACCGCACGGCGACGCGGGCACGAACTGCACCGCATGCCTGGTGGCCAGGATGGGCCGAATCAGGTTGACGATGAGCTCCTGGTGCGCCGGGTGGCCGGCGTAGCGCCGGTAGGCCTCAACGTCCTCGAAGTCGGCTACGACGGCGAAGGCATCGTTGCCCTCGGCCTCGCCCACGTCCGGGCCGAACCGGTATTCCCGGATCTCGGGGATGACGTTCGGAAGGCGTCCGAGACCCTCGATCAGGGCTTGGACTTGCGCGTCGGTGGTCTCGGGCGTGAAGGTGAAGACAGCGACATGGCGGAGCACGGCGATCGCGACCCTACCGAGGGAGGCGGGACCGTCACTCCCAGAGGCAGAGGCCCTCGAGGAAGTCGCGGACCAGGAGCGGCCAGCGCCGGACACCGGCCAGGTCACGGGTCACGTTGATCTCGCTCAGGATCAGCAGGTCGGCCAGCGACTCTGCCGTCGAGACCGGGTGGCAGGGATCACCGTCCCAGGCGAGGATCAGGACGGGCAGGACGAGCGACTTGAGCTCCTCCGGCGAGGGAAGGTCGGAGGAGGCCATGCCCCGGAGGATGGCGGGGAGGGCCTTCTCGTCCATGGCCGCCAGGTGACGCAGCGAGATGTCTCGGGCCCGGGGAAGCTCACGGGCCAGGATCCGGGGCTGTGGGCGTGTCCCCCACGACTCCAGCAGGGACGGCAGGCCCCGCCGCTCCACCAGGGAGGCGGCCGAGGCGTAGCCGTCCATCTGGACATCCCGCCCCGCCCAGGCCGCGGGCGGCGTGACCAGCACCAGGGCCTGCACCCGCCGCGGCGCCCGTAGGGCGGCCCACAGGGCGGTGGCCGCCCCCATGCACGCACCTCCGGCCACGAAGGCGCCTTCGGGCTTGGCCGCCCACAGCATGTCGTCGACCAGGGTCGACCACCGGTAGGCCCGGTCCTCGTAAGGGGTGTCTGCCTCGCCGTGGCCACGGGCGTCGTAGCGGACGACTCGCGCCGCGTCCCGGACTGCCGACCAGTCGAACAGTCCCAGTTCATCCTCGTGGGCGACCGAGCTGTGGAGCCCGTGCGCCCAGACGAAGGTGCAGCGGCTCATGGCTACTTAGGTTGTAGAGCCGTTCGCAGTCTCCTGCAATATCTGATGGGCGCATGTAGATGCGCCCATCAGTTACTGGAGGAGGCCAGGCACGCCGCAGGTCATGCTCAGGGCCGTGACGTCGGCGCTGCCCACGTCCAGACCGAGAGCGCTGACCAGGGGTGTCACCACCTGGTTGTCGACCGATCCCAGCAAAGGGCCGAGGCTCGGCAGGAGGCTGTTGATGATGTTCGTCCTGAGGACAAGGTTCAGGAGCGGGGCCCCTAGGCCCCCCCAGACGGGGGTGCCGAGCGTGATGTTGGTCAGCGACTGAAGTCCGACGGGCTGCGACCCCGCATGCTGGGTCGTCTGGGTGCCGTCGGGCGGGGGGAACTGGGCCGGGAAGGACCAGAACTTGTCCTGTGACGGGCCGTCGATCCCCGGGTTGATGGTCGTTGTCGCCGGGATGTCCAGGGTGGCGCCGACCGGGATCCCGAGCAGGTTGAGGAGAGTCAGGTCGAGATGGAGTCCGGATGTCGTAACCGGCCCGGAGAAGGCGAGGGG
>JAIVIH010000470.1 GCA_020200615.1 Actinomycetota bacterium
CCTTAGCACACCCCGAGATTGCTCTCAATGGGTGAGGTGGGGCCAGCGACGGTACAACCGCCAGAGGTAGGCGGTCATTCCCGGAACTCCACCAGATGGTAGTTCCTCTTGCCCCGCCGCAGGACCAGGTAGCGCCCGGCCAGCAGGTCGTCGGGTCCCAAACCGCGGTCCTCGTCGCGCTCCTGGAGGTTGTTGACGTAGATGCCGCCCTGTTGCAGCTCCCGGCGGGCGGCCGACCTCGAGAGCGACACCCCCGCCCGTAGCAGCAGGTCAAGGAGGGTGAGGCCCCGGTCGAGCTCGGGGCGGGGGACGGTGACCGAGGGCGCCTCGGCGAAGGCTTCCAGCAGGGTGGCCTCGTCGAGCTGCCCCAGATCGCCCCGGTACAAGGCTTCCGCCGCCTGCCGCGCCAGGTCGGCGTGCTGGGGGCCGTGGACCGCGGCGCTGACCTCCTGGGCCAGGACCATCTGCGCCGCCCGGCGCTCGGGGGCCTCCGCCACCTGAGCCTCCAGCTCGGCGATGGGCTCGGGCCCGAGGTCGGTAAACAGCTTCAGGTAGGGGATCACGTCCCGGTCGTCGGTGCGGACCCAGAACTGGAAGAACTGGTACGGGCTGGTCCGGTCCGGGCTCAGCCAGACGTTGCCCGCCTCGCTCTTGCCGAACTTCGACCCGTCGGCCTTGGTCAGAAGGGGCCACGTGAGGCCGTAGACCTCCCGGCTCCGCACCCGCCGGATCAGGTCGACGCCGGCGGTGATGTTCCCCCACTGGTCGCTTCCCCCGACTTGGAGCCGGCAGTCGTCGGTGTCATGAAGGTGCAGGTAGTCGTAGGCCTGGAGGAGCATGTAGCTGAACTCGGTGAAGGAGATGCCCTGCTCCCGGGTCTCGAGGCGGGCCCGGACGGACTCCTTGGCCATCATGGCGTTGACCGTGAAGTGCTTGCCCACGTCCCGGAGGAAGTCGGTCAGGGTCACCGACCCGAGCCAGTCGGCATTGTCGACCAGGAGAGCCTGGGCCGGGCCCGCTCCGAAGTCCAGGAACCGCTCGAGCTGGTGCCGCAGGGCGGCGATGTTCCCCCGCACCTCCTCGGCCGCTCGCATGGGCCGCTCCGACGCCTTCCCGCTGGGGTCGCCGATGAGGGTGGTGGCCCCCCCGAGGAGGACAATCGGGCGGTGCCCGGCCCGCTGGAGCCGCCGGAGGGCGAGCACACCGATGAAGTTCCCCACGTGGAGGCTGTCGGCGGTGGCGTCGATGCCGTGGTAGACGACGAAGGGCTCGGCCTCCAGCCTGTCCCCGAGCCCCTCGTCGGTGACCTGGTGCACCATTCCCCGCCACGCCAGGTCGGCCAGCACGTCTGCCATTGGCGGACGGTAGTGGAGGGTCACCCGCACGCTCACGCCCGGATCGAGGGGCGGAGGCGTCCCGTCGTCCACGACGGTCACCCCCCGGTCGGCGGTGACCAGGTCGGCGCCGTCGAAGGTGCGGTCCAGACCGAAGGCCTGGCAGAGCTTTCCGGGCCCGCTGCACAGGTCCCGGTCCTTACTCGCCCGCAGGCGGAGGGCGCGCATCTCGTCCAGGCCCTCGAGCGAGGTCAGGCCCCGCAGTAGGACGGCCATCGCCTCATCCCCCTCGCCGCACACCACGTTGGCGCAGTGGTGCATGCCGTAGGTGAAGTACACGTACAGGTGGCCCGCGGGGCCGAACATGGTGGCGTTGCGTGGCGTACGGCCCCGGTAGGCGTGGCTGCCCGGGTCCTCCACTCCGGCGTAGGCCTCCACCTCCACGATGCGCCCCACGCGCTCCCCCCGCACCAGGAGCTTGTTGAGCAGTTGGGGCGCGACGGCCCGGCTGTCCCGCCGGTAGAACGATCGCCCGGGCGTTCTCAGAGGCGCCGACGGTATCCGCCGCTGCCGCTGCTGCCGCCGCTGCGGCCCGACCCGCAAAGTCCCCCGGCCCTGCCGAAGTGCCCCCGATACGATGACCCGCCATGTGGCCGATCATCAGCCGGGACTCGGTCGGCAACCGAGTCACCACCCTTCAGTTCCTGTTGCGGGGACGCGGGTTCGAGGTCGCCGCCGACGGCATCTTCGGGCCCAAGACGGAAGGTGCCGTCCGCCAGCTCCAGAGCCAGTCGGGGCTGCCCTCGAACGGCACCGTCGACAACGAGACGTGGTTGGCGGTGATCACCCAGGTGGGCCCCGGCAGCTCCGGAGACGCAGTACGCGCCGCCCAGAACATGCTTCCGCCGCTGGCCGTCGACGGCGCCTTCGGCCCCGCGACCAAGAGCCGCGTCCGCGACTTCCAGCAGCGGCTCGGCCTGGTCGCAGACGGGATCGTCGGGCCGAAGACCTGGTTCTGGGTCGTGTCATTCGGTGGGTTGCCCACCGTGGCCCCGGCCCAGGTCATCATCGAGCCGGATTCGGTGGGCGGCATCGGCCTCGGAGCCCTCGGTTCGGAGGTGGTCGCCGTCCTCGGCCAGCCGACCGCCCACGGCAATCACACGGACGTACACGGCGCCCAGTACGACTTCCGGCACTGGCAGCTGAGCGGCGAGCGAGGCCTCACCCTCAACTTCCGGACACCGTCGGCCACGTCGCCCCGGCTCACGGATTGGTCGGCGAACGCTCCCGGCCCGGCGACGGCCCTGGGCGTGCAGGTGGGCGATCCCGCAGCCACGGTGGTCGCCGCCTACGGTCCCTTGGAGCCGTTCATCGGCGGTTCGTCGGTGGGTTCCGTGCAGGGCGGCGAGAACCGGATGATCGTCGTGGTCGACGACGGCACGCAGGTGGTGAGCGTCATCATCGGCGGCGACCCCACCTTCTGGATGCGATCCATCGCCACCTGAGCAAGGCGGCACGGGAGCGACCCTCCTACACCCGGGAGAGGTGCTCCTCCACCGAGCCCAGGTGGTCCCGGAAGCGGCGGAGCTGGTCGGCCACCGGGCCCGGCCCGGCACCGCCCGGCGTGGTCCGGCGAGTCACCGCCGCCCCGGGCTCCAGGAGGAACAAGGCGTCCTCCCCGAGGGCGGGATGGGCCATCACCAGCTCGGACAGAGG
>JAIVIH010000015.1 GCA_020200615.1 Actinomycetota bacterium
GAGCAGTGGTTGTTGCTGCACAAGAACGACGACCACGCCCAGCCCGGTTGGGATCCCGAGGACCATCCCCGTTCCGTCAAGAGCGGCCGCACCAACGACGAAGTGGCAGCCGCCCCCCAGGCCCTGTGGAGGAGCGACCTACCGGCCAGCGAGGCGACGATCCTGGTGGGGGAGGCGGCCAGGCCCTCGTGGGACCCGCCCACCGAGGACGAACTGGCCGCGCTTGATGCCCTGCGCGGCGCGGGTCCGTGGATGCTCCAGGGTCGGGAGCTGAGGCTCACCAACCTCGACAAGGTCCTCTTCCCCGGTCGTGACGGGGATGGCCCGGTCACCAAGCGAGACCTCGTCCGCTACCACGCCTTGATCGCCCCGCACATGCTGCCCTACCTCTGGGACCGGCCTGTGAACCTGCACCGGTATCCGGACGGGGTGGCACGGCCCGGCTTCTGGCACAAGGAGTTGCCCAGCCATGCGCCGGACTGGCTCAGCCGCTGGAAAAATGACGAAGCCGATCCCGGCGAGACCGAATGTTACGCGGTGATCGACAGCGTGCCCGCGCTGTCCTGGATGGCCAACTTCGGGGCGGTGGAGCTGCACGGCTGGACCTCCCACCTCTCCGACGTCCACCAACCGACGTGGGCTCTGATCGACATCGACCCCGGCACGCGCACCGGCTTCGACGACGTCGTGGTGCTGGCCCGCCTGTACCGGACGGCGCTCGATCATCTGGGCGTCTCGGGGATGCCCAAGGTGACGGGGCAGCGGGGCATCCAGATATGGGTTCCGATCGCCCCCGGCCCCACGTTCGACGACACCCGGGCCTGGGTGGAGAAGGTCTCCCGAGCGGTCGGCCAGACGGTGCCGGCGATGGTCAGCTGGGAATGGCAGAAGGATCGCCGCCAAGGCCTCGCCCGGCTCGACTACACCCAGAACGCGATCAACAAGACCCTGGTGGCCCCGTTCAGCGCTCGTCCCGCCCCCGGAGCGCCGGTCTCCGTTCCCATTCGGTGGGAGGAGCTGGAGGGCCCTGACCTCCGCGCTGACCGCTGGACCGTCTCCACCGTGCTCGACCGGCTCCAACAGGAGGGGGACCCGCTGGCCGAGCTCATCGGGCGTCCGCAGAAGCTTCCGAAGCTCTGACGACAGCCCGGGGCGATCCGAGCGCCCGGCCCGCCTATGCGACAGAATGGTCCCCTCCACTTCGGGTGGTTGGTGTGCCGGGAAGCCTGGTCGGCGAGTCCTCGAACCGCGACCTCTTTGGAGTTCGGCCATGGACACCACGACACCTGATGGAGCGGAGAGTTACCCGCCGGACGACGCCCCCGTGCCCGGGCGGCGAATCCCCAGGCTCGTTCGGCAGTTCCTCGAGACAGAGGCGTCCGGTGGCATCGTCCTGCTCGTTGCCGCCCTCGTCGCCCTGGTCTGGGCCAACTCCGGTTGGAGCGCGTCCTATCACACCCTCTGGGACACGGAACTGTCGATTCGTCTCGGCCGCTTCGAGCTGGCGGAGGACCTCAAACACTGGGTCAACGACGCGCTCATGGCCCTGTTCTTTTTCGTGGTGGGACTCGAGATCAAGCGCGAGCTCGTCCACGGTGACCTCCGCGACCCCCGGACGGCGGCAATGCCCGCTATCGCGGCCGCCGGAGGCATGGTGGTGCCGGCCCTGTTGTTCCTGTTGGTGACGGGCGGGGGTGTCGGCGCCAAGGGTTGGGGCATTCCCATGGCCACCGACATCGCCTTCGCCATCGGAGTCGTCGCCCTCCTGGGGCCTCGCGTCCCGGCGACACTCAAGTTGTTCTTGTTGACCCTGGCCATCGTCGACGACATCGGGGCCATCGTCGTCATCGCCGTGTTCTATGCAAGTGACGTGCAGCCGGAGTTTCTCTTTACCGCGGCCGCGCTCGTTGGCGTCATGGTAGGGCTCCGCCGTTTCGGCATCGTGTGGATGGCGCCTTATGTGCTTCTCGGGATCGGGGTGTGGCTGGCCACGCAGGCATCTGGGGTCCACGCCACCATTGCCGGCGTCGTTCTCGGCCTCCTGACGCCAGCCCGAGCCCTCACTCCGGCGGCGGTGGCCCGGGAATGGGCTTCTGACTTGGCTGACGAACCGAGTCCGGCCGAGCTTGCCGCCATGAAGCAACTGGCGCAGACATCGGTCTCGCCTGCCGAACGCCTGGAGCATCTGCTCCACCCCTGGACCACGTTCGTGGTCGTCCCGCTGTTCGCGCTCGCTAACGCGGGGGTGACCATGAAGGCCGCGGTCTTCGACACCCCGGGGGCGGTGGCGGTGACGGGCGGCGTAGTCGTCGGCCTCGTGCTCGGCAAGGCGGTCGGTATTACAGCCGCCGCCTGGCTGGCGGTGCGAACGGGCCTGGGTCGCCTCCCGGAGGGGTCCACGTGGCCGATGCTGGCGGGGATCGCCACCGTCGCCGGGATCGGCTTCACCGTCTCCTTGTTCATCGCTGAGCTGGCCTTCACGCCCGGACCGTTGCAAGACGCAGCTAAGGTCGGGGTACTGGGCGCGTCCGTCGTTGCCGCCGTCCTGGGGAGCGTCATCCTCCTTCGGGCGCTTGCGGCACAAGGCGAATACGCCGACGACATGCGCTGAAAAGCGACGCCCCGTCACCGTGGACTCCCTGGCCCGGTGAGCCTCCAGGGTTGAATCGGCCTCCCGCCGGGGATAACTGTCCACAGTCCTTTCGCGTTTCTTCTTCGGCGCGCCCACTTCATCGAGGAGGCGCTCAGGTGTCCCCGTTCAGCTCAGTAGTGGCTCAGGTCGGGCCTTGCGGCCCCCCGGACCAGGCGGGGAAACTCTGCAGCGGAGTCTTCGACCTCACCGGCCACGAAGGCTTGGCCCACGCCAGCGACCTCTTCCTGGCCAAGCCGGCGAAGCTGGGGCTGATCCTGTTCCTGGCCTGGCTCGCGGCCAAGCTGCTACGCCGTGCCATCGGCCGTTTCACCAGGGGGCTGGGCCATGTGCGAGCCGACGTGGGCACAGCCATTGACCGCTCTCCGGGCACCCTTCTGCGGACGTCGCAGGCGTCAACGGCCCGGGCCGCTCAGAGGGCCGAGACCGTCGGTGCGCTCCTGGGCAGCGTGGGCTCATTCGTGGTCTGGTCGGTGGCGGTGCTGATGGCCTTCGGCGAGCTGGGGTTCCAGTTGGGGCCGCTGCTGGCGGGGGCAGGGATCGTCGGCGTCGCAGTGGGGTTCGGGGCGCAGAACCTGGTCCGCGACTTCTTGTCGGGCATCTTCATGCTCATTGAGGACCAGTACGGCGTGGGCGACGTGATCGACGCCGGCCCCGCCTCGGGCATGGTGGAGGGCGTCAGCCTGCGTACCACCCGCCTCCGCGACCTGGAGGGCAACGTCTGGCACATCCCCAATGGAACCATCGCCCGCGTGGCCAACAAGTCCCAGCAGTGGTCCCGCAGCCTCCTCGACCTCCCCGTCTCCTATGACGCCGATACCGAACAGGCGCTGTCGGTGATGAGGCAGGTCGCCCGGACCATGTGGCAGGACGAGGCCTGGTCCGACGCTTTCTTGGAGGAGCCGGAGGTCTGGGGGGTGGAGAATTTGGGGACGGACGGGGTGGTCATCCGCTTGGCCGCCAAGACCAAGCCGCTCATGCAGTGGAAGGTCGGGCGGGAGCTCCGACGGCGCGTCAAGGCGGCGTTCGACGCCGAGGGCATCCAGATCGCCTCGTCGCAGCGGATGGTCTTGGACCGACCCGCGCCTGAGTACCAGGGCACGGTTGAGGCCGACTGGCGCACCTTTGGGGGCCGCACCGCTGAGCCAACGGATGATCCCGAAGTGAGCGTTCCGGCGGGCCGCCGCTAACCGGCACCGCAAATCGAGTCAAACCTTGACCTCCTCCCGGCCGAGAAGGCTCAACGCCACCAACGGGAAGATCACCACCGACAGCAGACCGGCGGAGACCAGCGCCGCCGCCGTGTCCGGTCGGATCTCGCCCAGCGACGCTCCGATCTGGGTGGCCGTCACCAAGAAGGGCAGCGACGTGGCCTGAAGCAGTCCGGCCGCCACCGCCCCCCGGCGCCCCACGTCCGGCGCGTACAGCGCCGCAGGTACGGCCCGGACCACCAGCAGGGCGAGGAGGAACAGCGGGACCTTCAGGAACGCGCTGGGGCTGCCGAGCAGGGCGTCGAGGTCGAAACGCAGGCCGCTGGAGATGAAGAAGACGGGAACGACGAAGCCGTAGCCGATGGCCTCCAGCTTCAGGCGGAAGTGCGGGTGGCTGACGCTGTCCCTGTCGACCAGGTTGAGGATGGCTCCCGCCAGGAACGCCCCCAGAATCGTCTCCAGACCCAGCTTGCCGGCAAGGGCCACGAAGCCGATGAGCAACACGATCGCCAGGCGGACGCGGATCTCGGCCGTGGTGTCCTGCAGGCGCACCAGAATCGCCTCCAGGCGCAGCGAGCGGTTGAGCCGCGCCAGCGCCACGGCGGCGGCGACCACGAGGAGGGCGAACAGCCCGAGCAGGACGAGCGTGGACCCGATGCTGGCTGACATCTCCGAGAAGAGCAGCGACAGGAGCACGATGGCCCCGAAGTCGGCGACTGAGGCGCCGGCGATCGTGAGCTGGCCGAGGGGCCGGTCGACCTCTCCCGCATCCTTGAGAACGGGAACCACCAGGCCGAGGGACGTCGCCGAAAGCGCGACGGCTATGAGAAGCGGCGACCTGACGTAGCCGGCGGCACTGAAGGCGAGCCCGACGGCGACACCCAGTACGAGGGTCGCAGCAAACCCAAGGCCGGCGAGGCGAAGCACGGGCCCTCGAAGCTGGGCCAGGTCGATCTCGAGACCGGCCAGGAACAGCAGGAAGGCGAGGCCGATGAGGGCCAGGATCTGGATGGGAAGGTCGATCTCGACCCACCCGAGCCCCGAGGGACCCACGAGGATGCCGGCCAGAATCTCCAGCACCACTGCGGGAACCCTGATGGCCGGCGCGAAGCCGACGAGAAGGGGAGCGGATGCGGCGACGACAGCGACGATCAGCAGGTTGCCGAACGAGACGTCGGGCACGGTCGGCCGTCAGCGATGCTCGGGGTTGTCGAAGTCGAAGCGGCAGCCGGCGTCCCACTCCGAACGCTGGTTGCCGTGGACCGGCATGCCGCCCGCGTCCTTGAGCATGCGGGCGAGGTGGAGGAGGTTCCAGGTCATGAACGTCGTGTTGCGGTTGGTGAAGTCGTTCTCGGGGCCGCCCGATCCTGGGTCGAGGTACGAAGGCCCGGGGCCGGCCTCGCCGATCCAGCCGGCGTCGGCCTGTGGGGGTATGACGTAGCCGAGGTGCTGGAGCGAATAGAGGATGTTCATGGCGCAGTGCTTCACTCCGTCCTCGTTGCCCGTCACCAGGCAGCCGCCCACCCTGCCGTAGTAGGCGTACTGGCCGGCGTCGTTCAGAAGGTGGGAGTTCCCGTAGAGGCGCTCGATGACCTGGGTGCACACCGACGACTTCTCACCCAGCCAGATGGCAGTGCAGAGAACGAGGATGTCGGCGGCCATCACCTGTTCGTAGATGGCCGGCCACTCGTCCCGCTCCCAGCCGTGTTCCGTCATGTCCGGCCACACCCCGGTGGCGATGTCACGGTCGACGGCACGGATCACGTCCACGGTCACGCCTTGCCGGCGCATGATCTCAATCGACCGGTCGGCCAAGCCCTGCGTGTGGGACAGCTCCGGGGATCGCTTCAGTGTGCAGTTGATGAACACCGCTCGGAGGTCGCTGAAGTCCCAGCGATCCTGCCGGCAGAGCTCCTCCTCCTTGGGCGTGAGAGCCGTCATCGGCTGGGCCCCGGATGAACGAGTCGCATCCGTCCTCCTCGTGGTCGTCGGCCGCGTTCTGTGGCGAGGCCGTAGGAGAGTCCCCTCCCGATCGCCAGCGTTACACCTGTTTGTAACGCGGCGCGGCTCGCACCGGACTGCACCGACGAACCGTGTCGCCCTGCGATGTGATCTACGTGCTAGGACAGGGGCCCGCGATGGAGGAGCCCGCGTCGGAGCGCGCGATCGTCGAACGCCTGCGAGCCGGCGACGAGCTGGCGTTCCAGGAGCTCGTGAGACGCCATCACAACGCCATGGTCCGTTTCGCTGAGACGTTCGTGCCTTCTCGCGCCATCGCCGAGGAGGTTGCACAGGAGGCCTGGCTCGGCGTCATCAAGGGAATCGACCGGTTCGAGGGTCGCTCCGCTCTCAGCACATGGATCTTCCGCATCGTGGCCAACATCGGCCGGACACGGGGTGAGCGCGAGCGCCGGACAGTGGCAACCGTGAGCCTGTCGCACGAGCTCGCCGAGGCCGGGCCCTCGGTTCCGCCGAGCCGGTTCAGCGGGCCGACCGGTCGAGGCGCCTGGGCCCACCCGCCGGCACACTGGAGCGACCTTCCCGACGAACGCCTCATGACCCAAAGCACTTTTGCGCGGGTAGGGGAGATCGCCGCCGGGCTATCCGAGAACCAACGGCGCGTGTTCGTCCTGCGCGACATCCAGGGGTGGTCGCCGGCCGAGGTCTGCGGCCTGCTCGACCTGAGCGAGGTCAACCAGCGCGTGTTGCTCCACAGGGCCCGCAGCCGGGTGAGGGCGGCCCTGGAGAACGACCTGGGGGTGCCCTCATGAGGCTGAGGCGGCGACGGTCCATCATCTGCCAGCAGTGGGTGGAGATGGTCACTGACTATCTGGAGGGCACCCTTCCCCGGCGGCTTCAGGAAGCCTCTGACCGGCACCTGGCCGCTTGCCCTCACTGCCGGGAGTACCTGGCGCAGATGCGTAGGACGATCGCCCTGTCCGGCCACCTCCGCAACGATGACGTCCCTGACGAGGTCCTTTCCGCCCTGACCCGGGCCTTTGCCGACTACCGCCGCGAAGGCCCGCTCAGCGGGCCCGCGTGAGGTGCCGCGACCGCCCCGTTGGCCTGGAGGCGTCTGGCATCATGGGCGAAGGCGGTCAGCCCCCGCCTCATCAGCGCTAGGAGACGGTCTATTGACGACTCGGCAAGCCCTCGTTCTGGTGGTCATCCTGCTCGCCGTGGCCATAGCCTTCGCTGCGATCTCCGTAGAGGTGTTCGGCACCGACGAATAGTCGCCGTATACCGGAACCCCTGGTCGTCAGCCCGTTTGGGCGGGCTCGCGTCCTTCGGCTCGGAGACTCGCCCACACGCCGGCCAGGAGGAAGTACAGAGCACGGAGCCCGAGAATGGCGAAGGCGTTCGACGCGAAGACGATGAACGGCTCACGAGACACAGCCAGGATGGCGGGGATGGAATCGACGGCGAAGACGACGTCAGTCGTCTCGACGAGCACGAGGACGGCCAACAGGGGCGTGGCCAGCCGGCGGCCACTGCGGCGCGTGAACAGTCGCTGGCCGTCGTACTCGGTAGTGGAGGGGATGATGCGCCGGACGACCCGCAGCACCGGATTTGCTTCGGGATGGACCTCGCTGCCGCTGTGGCGCGCGATCCTCACCGCCGTGAACAGCAGGAAGGCTCCGAAGACGTAGAGGATCCAGTCGAAGGTTTCGATAAGGGTCACGCCGGCGAAGATGAAGATCGCCCTCAGGACGAGGGCGCCGAAGATTCCCCAGAACAGAACCCGGAACTGGTATTTCGCGGGTACCGCGAAGTACCCGAAGATCACCGCCCATACGAAGACGTTGTCGACCGACAGGCTTTTCTCGATCAGGTAGCCCGCCAGGTACTCACCTGCAGCTCCCCCTCCGAACGCCCAGGCGACCACCGCACTGAAGGAGAGGCCGAGGCTGATCCATACCGCACTCTCGATCGCCGCCTCCCGAAGGGAGACCGCGTGAGGTCGGCGATGGACGACCAGCAGGTCGGCCAGGAGCAGAACGGTGATTCCCGCCACGAGCGCGGCCCACGCCCATAGCGGGACGTCCAAGGAGACGAAGTCCGCCGGACCCGCCGCCGCAACTACGGTCATCAGCCCTCGAACAGTTCGCTGAGGAACGAAGTGCGCTTCTTCTTGTGCGGGCGCGAGCGATCGTCGTCACGGTCCCAGTCACGCCGATCGGGGCCGGAGGGAGGGGACCACGATTCGGCTCGCTCGACGATCTTGTCCAGCTCACCCCGGTCGAGCCAGACGCCGCGGCACGTGGGGCAGTAGTCGATCTCGACGCCTTGGCGTTCGCTCATCTCGAGGGTGGCGCCATCCACGGGACACTTCACACGATCACCTCCGGTTGGTCTTCGTCGATCAACCGGAGGTCTCCCCCGCCCGCTGAGGAAGCGAGCCGGCGCGCCGGGCCCCTGAGGACCGTGATGACGACGTCGCCGTGCGTGGGGTACTCCCCTCCGACAGCCGACACCGTAACAGGGCGGCCGGCCCTTGTGGCCTCGGTTGGTTTCCCAGCGAGGGTGGGCAGCCCACGGATGTGCCATGACAGACTGCGTCGGATGTCTCGTGCCCCGAGGC
>JAIVIH010000016.1 GCA_020200615.1 Actinomycetota bacterium
GAGGCGGGCGGGCTCGGCCTCGACCGAGGACGCCAGCTCCAGGCGTGCCCCGCCACGCTCGAGGGCCACCGTCGTGGCCCACTCGATGGCCATGGGAAAGACGAGGCCGCCGGTGTAGTCGGTGTGGTCGCCGATTAGGTTCACCCGGCCCGGAGCGCGGGCGACCACCCGGGTCAAGAGGCGATGCGGGGAATCGGGCCCGACCCGGCTCCTGTCTCCTCGAGAGCCACGGTGATCGCCTCGAGCTCCTCTGGACCGAGGGGCACGGACCCGGCGCCGATCCATCCGTCGACCTGATCGGCCGAGCGGGCGCCCACGATGGCGCCGTCCACACCCGGGCAGGCCAGCGTCCAGGCGATGGCCAGCTCGGCCAGCGAGCAACCGAGGTGCCCGGCCACGACCTTCAGCCGCTCCACCAGGGCGAGGTTCCGCTCGAACGCCTGCCCCTGGAAGTCGGGGTGGCCGGCGCGCCAGTCATCGTCGGGGAGGGACGCCAGCCGCTCGGCCGAGAAGAGCCCGGTGAGCAGACCGGAGCGCATGGGGCTGTAGACGATCACGCCCGTGCCGTGCTCCTGGCACCAGGGGATCGTGGTCTCCAGGGCGTCCCGGGTCACGAGGTTCAACTCGGGCTGGTAGGTGCCGACAGGGCGGATGGCCTCGCACTGCTCCAGCAGGTCGACATCGAAGTTGCTGACACCGATGGCCCGAACCTTGCCCTCGTCGACGAGTGTGGCCATGGTCGCCCAGGACTCCTCGATGGGGGTTCCGTCGTGCGACGGCCAGTGGACCTGGAACAGGTCGATGGTGTCGACGCCCAGCCGGCGGAGGGAGTCGTCGCACTCCCGCCTGATGGAGTCGGTAGCGAGGACGTTGGACACGGTGGTGGCCCCGGGCTCCCAGACGAGCCCGCATTTGGTGAACACGTAAGGCCGGTCCCCCTCCGGCAAGGCGCGCACGGCGCGCCCGACCACCTCCTCGGCCCGTCCCAGGCCGTAGGCGGCGGCGGTATCGATCCAGTTGATGCCCAGCTCGACACCCCGGTGGATGGCTCGGATGGACGAATCGTCGTCCTGGGGGCCCCAGCCACCCTGCCACCCGCCTCCCCCCATGGCCCAGGCGCCGAGCCCGAGCCGCGTGATCTCCATGCCCGTCTTGCCCAGTGGAGTGGTGCGAAGGTCCATGGGTCAGCCCACCAGGGCGGCGCGCAGCTCGGCCGCCGTCCGTTCGGGGAGGACATCGTTGATGAACGCTCCGGCGCCTCGGCGACCCGGCCACGGTGGAACCGCGGTGGGCCCGCTACGTCGCCGGTGTGGTGGCCGTGGTGGAGCCGGACACCGGCGGCGTGGGGACGGTGGACACCGAGCTACCGGTGGGCGCCGGGCTCTCGTCGAGCGCCGCCCTCGAAGTGGCCGTCGCTCTGGCTCTCGGCTTCCGCGGCTCACCGCTGGAGGTCGCCGCCGCCTGCCAGCGGGCCGAGCACCTGGCTTCGGGGGTGCCGTCCGGGATCATGGACCAGCTCGCGTCGGCCGCGGGCGTGGCCGGACACGCCCTGCTCATCGACTGCACCACCCTCTCCGTAGAGGCCGTTCCCCTCCCCGAGGGGTTGGAGGTGGTCGTGGTGGACTCGGGCGAGCGACGCGCGCTGGCTTCGTCCGCCTACGCCGAGCGCCGCCGCCAGTGCGAGGAGGCGGCGAGCGTCATCGGGCCGCTGCGTACGGCGACTGAGGACGACGTGGCCACGCTCGAAGACGGCGTTCTCAGACGCCGGGCCCGCCACGTCGTCACCGAGAACGCCCGGGTGCGCATGTTCGCCGACGCCCTCCGAGGCGGGGACCTGGCTGCCGCCGGGCACCTGATGGACGGCAGCCACCGCAGCCTGCGCGACGACTTCGAAGTGTCGACGCCGGGGCTGGACCGGCTGGTGGCGGGCCTGCAGGGGCAACCCGGTGTCTATGGTGCACGGATGACGGGCGGCGGGTTCGGCGGCTGTGTGGTCGTCCTGGCCGAGGCAGGAGCCCAGGTGGACGGCTGGCGCCTCACAGCCGGAGGCGGCGCGAGTGTCGACGAGGTCGACGAATGAGGCTTACAATTCGGCCCCGGGCGAGGTTGGGAAACGGGGACGTAGTTGAGCGAGTACGACGAGGTCATCCGAACCGCCGAGGATGAAGCGGGCAACGGCCGGTTCAAGGACGCTTACAACACGTTGGGCCGGGCTCTCCGGATCGGCGGTCCCGACGATCGCAAATGCCGCTATCTCCGGGGTGTATATGCGCTCCGGGTGGCACAGTCCCGGATGGAGCGCTTCCAGGATTCGGGCGAGTCGGGCACGCTTCTCGTCAAAGCCGCGTGCTGGCTGTCCCGATCCGAGGCCTATCTGTCATCGGCCGGCGAAGACGCTCCGGACGACGAGGTCGCCCGGATCAACGACCTGCTCAGGGTCAACCGGGCCGGGCAGCAGCGCTTCCGGCAGCTGGCCGATGAATTCGGCCTCGACCTGTTCGGCTCCGACGACGAGTTGGTCAGCGAGCGCTAAGGATTTCGGCTCGCAAGCGGAGCTTGCTCGTCGAGCGGGCAACGGCGGGCTATTCGTTGCGGGGGACGATGCGCGTCTCGATGTCGCGCATGGAGTGGCCGGCCGGGCGGACCTCCGCCTCGGGAGGTTCCTGCCACTCCCAGTGCGACATGTGAGGCAACCAGCCCTGCATCCAGTCCGACACCGGAGGCTGGAAGGTGAAGGCGGGCAGGCCGGCTGCGGGCTCGCCTGCCACCGCCTGGCGGAACGAGGCTGACATGGAGGACGGGCGCCGCCGCAGCTCCTCGTCGAGCCAGTACACCCCGACGGGGTCGACGTGGCCGTCGGCCCGGAACAGCAGCGAGTCCCAGTCGCACGAGTCGATGAACGGGAACCAGCAGTAGCCCTCCAGGGGCACGCCTCGGGCCCGGGCCCGCTCGCACTGCTCAAGGGTGTACTTCAGCCAGCTGGCCCGGTCGGAGGCGAAGCCCCGGATGTTGGTCTCGCCCAGCATGCACGGCACCTGGTAGCGCTTCCAGTACTCCTCGATCACGTCGGCCAGCGGTGCCGGGTTGGGTGAGGTCTGAACCCCCCGGTCGGGACTGTCCCACTGCCACTGGGAGTGGGCGTAGTAGTCGAGGCCCAGGATGTCGATGCGGCCCGGTTCCATGGCCAGCAGCTCGTCGGCCCCGATCTCGTTCACCTCGCTCACGAACGGCCGCCTGCGGTCGAGGTCGCGGCCGAGGAAGAGGTCGAGCAGGAAGAAGCGCCGGTCGTTCATCTGGGCCGTGAACCGCCGGGCCCACCGGGTGCCGGCGTTGTGGCGCTCGCAGGTGTCGACGTAGAGGTGCCGGGCGTCGGGCATCAGCTCGTGGCACATCCGGCTGGCCTCGGCCACGGCCGGGAAGACGTTGGTGGCGAGGCGGAGGAAGCCGTGAAGGGTGCGTAGGTAGGGCGGCCAGATGGCTTCCTTGCCGCACAGGAGGAACGTGGTGAAAGGCTCGTTGAAGAGGGTGTAACCGGTGACGTCGGGGAACCGGCAGGCGAAGGCCTCGACGAAATCGACGTAGCTGCGGTGGAAACGGGCGTCGTCGAATCCCGCCGTCAGCCAGCGGGGGTAGCTGGTGTGATGGAGGAGGTCGACGTAGGGCCGCATGCCGGTGTCCCGCATGTAGCCCAGGACCTGGTCGGTCAGCTTCCAGTCGTAGTTGCCCTCTTCGGTCTCGATCCGGTGCCAGCGCACGGGGTAGCGGAGGCTGGTCACGCCGCACGACCGCAACAGGTCGAGGTCCTCCTTCCACCGGGCGGCGTGCCCCGTCGTCTCGGAGACGTCGACGTCGTGCGCCGGCTGGTAGGTCGACTCGAAGCTGCCCAGGAACTCGATCGGCTTCATGTCTCGTTCTCGCGACCGTCGGACGGTTCGGGGCCCGGGCCCGAGCGGCCCTCTGAGCGGGGGACCGGGGCCGGCCCGGGGCGCAGCTCCAGGTACACCACCTTGGCCGCGGCAACCAGGGGAACGGCCATGACCGCACCGACGACCCCCCCGGCCGACACTCCGATGAGGGCGGCGGTCATGGTCGCCGGCGGCGACAGCTTGACCGCCCGCCCCACGATCAAAGGACTGAGGAGGTTGTTCTCGAACTGCAAATACAGGATGAAGAAGGCGGCGCAGGCCATGCCGGTGCCGGCGCCCTTGGTCAGACCGAGGAGGACGAAGGGGATGCCTCCCGCCGCCCCTCCGATCTGGGGCACGAGGTCGAAGATGGCGACCCAGACCGCCACCAGAGGCGCCAGCGGAACACCCAGGACCAGTCCGGCGATGAGCGTGGCCAGCCCGGCCACAATCGCCACCAGGAGGGAACCGGCGACGTACTTCCCGACGGTGTCGTAGGCCAGCCGTCCGACGCGGTCGGCCCGCTCCCGCCGCTCGGGCGGGAAGAGGCGCCGGGCGCCCCGCATCAGCCTCGGCCCGTCGAGCAGGAGGGTGATGATCACCAGCACCGTGAAGCTCGCCACCAGCAGGCCGTCCGCCAACCTGAGGGCGGCATCCTGAAGGGGCGTGTCCTCACCCTCGAGCCGGTCGGGAAGCTCTTCGATCCACCGCTGGATGGTGCGGGCCGTCCCTGCCTTGCGCAGGTCGTCCCCCACGATGGGGAGGTCGTTGATCTGGGCCACCACGCGGTCCACGTCGCGGCTCAGCTCGCGCCCTTGATCGATAGCCGGAGGAGCCAGCAGGGCGATGGCCAGGATCGTGGCCACGAGCAGGCCGCTCATGACCGTGGCCACGGCCGCCGTTCGCCGGCGCTTCTCCATGCGAGGTGCGTTGTCGCGTCTGCCCGGCAGGGCGCGCTCCAGCCTGCTCACCAGAGGATCGAGGGCGAGGGCGAGAAGCACGCCTATGGCGAGGACGGTGATAGCGCGGGGAGCGCTTCGGAACAGGCCCGTAGCTCCGACGAGGACGACGAAGGCTCCCATGGCCCACGCCACCGAACGCCAGTCGAGGTCGACCTCCACGACGCCGCCGGCAGCTGCGGGCGGGATGCCGGTGCCTGGCGCGGAATCGGCCGCCGCTTCCGGCTCGGACGGAACTGAGCCGGCCACGCCGGTACTGTACCGGGGCCATGGCCGAGCCCGACCGGAGGTCGCGGTCCCCCCGGGCCCGGCTCCGGGTCAGTCCCCGGTCGGTCGTGCTCGCGGTGGGGACACTTGGCGTGACCCTGGTCCTCCTCAGGGTCCTGAACGCGGCCGAGCGGGTGATCGGGTGGATCCTGGTGGCCGGCGTGCTCGCGGGGCTCCTCCACCCGATCGTCACGTACCTGGAACGCCGCGTGCGGCGCGGTCTGGCCGTCCTCCTCGTGATGCTGCTCCTCGTGGGCACGGCCGGCGCCGTCATCTACGGGCTGGTCGACGACGTGCGCAGCGAGACCCGGCGACTCCAGCAGGCCGCGCCCGAACGCGCCCGCCGCCTCGAGCGGTCGGACCGGTTCGGGGAGCTGGCGCGGGACGTCAAGCTCGAGGAACGTACTCGCCGGTTCCTCGACGAGATCCCCGAGCGGCTCCGAGGGGGAACTCCGGCCGAAGCGCTCCGGGCCGCCGCCACCCGAGGTGTGGCCTTCCTGGCCACCGGGGTGCTCACCGTGTTCCTGCTGCTGCACGGTCCACGCATCGCTCGAGGGGCACGCGATCAGGTGCGCGACCCGGAGCGGCGCGCTCGGTTCCAGCGAGTCGGGCTCGAGGTCTACCGGCGCGCCTTTGGATACGCCACCTCCACGCTGGCCATGGCCCTGGCCGCCGGCCTCTTCGCCTACGCCCTGGCCCGCATGGCGAGGGTGCCCGGTCCCGCTCCTCTGGCCATCTGGGTCGGGCTCTGGGACCTGGTGCCGGTCGCGGGCGTGGTCGCCGGCGCCCTGCCCATCATCGGCTTGGCCGCGGTCGTTTCGGGGGAACGCGCCATCTGGTTGGCGGCGGCCGTCATCGTCTACCAGCTGGTGGAGAACCTGGTCGTGCAGAGGAAGGTCGAGGACGCGACCGTCCGCATCGGTCCGTTCCTCACCCTCGCCGCCGGCCTGGTGGGCCTGGAGCTGAGCGGCGTGGCCGGGGCGCTATTGCTGGTGCTGGCCGCAGCCATCGCCGTAGCTGCGGCCGATGAGCTGGCTGCACCCTGATCGACCCGCTCAACCGGCGGCAGCCGCCATTGCCTCGGCAATGAGCTTGCGGACGGCTTTGCCGATCGGCTCGAACGGAGACCCTTCGAGGGCGTGGTCAATGCGGTGGCGAGCGTGGCGGCGGGCTCCGCGGTCGGGGGCCACGACTTCGAGCAGGTTGGCCGGGCCGGTCATGGACAGGAGGAGGGCGGTACGAGGTTGCAGCGGTCCGTCCCCGGCTACTGCGCCCTGCAGTCGGGTGACGATGGCCTCGCGCCGTCCGCGGTCGATGACGTCGTAGCGGGTACGGAGCCCGCTCTTCGGCTCCGCCACCACTCCCGCCTCGACGAGCCCGGAGACGGCCGCATCCCGCGTGCCGTGACCGAGGTGCCGGGTGAGGCCCCGGTCCATGTGGGACAGGATCGCCTTGACCTTGGGCCCCTTCTCGTCCACCACGAGCGCCGCGGCTGCGAGGGTCTGTGACTCGGGCGCGCGGCCTCCGGCAAGGACGAGGGTGTCGTCCCCCTTCCCTCGGTGGGCGTGACCATCGAACACGAGCTCAGCCACCAGTAGTCCGGCCAGACATGCGTTCAGCTGATCCCGTGTGCCGAGGGCATGGTGACCCGAGTCGTTGATGGCCACCAAGGCCAGCTCCTCGGCCAGGAACAGGTTCCGTCTCACGGCTGGCTCCCTTCCCTGGGCGGGGTCATGACGAGCTGCGCTTCTTGTTCATACGGCCCGACTTCTTGACCGCGTCGGTGAGCAGGTACTCGATCTGGGCGTTGACGCTGCGGAGCTCATCGGCCGCCCACTGCTCGAGGGCGGCGTGGAGCTCCGGGGGGATGCGGAGCAGAAAGCTCTTGCGCTCGGCCACCGGCCTAGGTGACTGGTGTCTTTCGCGAGCGTGAATGCTCGCGACTCAGCGGCTGATGGGCGAGAATTACAAGACTGTAGTTCTCGACCAGGAGGGGCCGATGAGCCTGGGGTTGGCGGAGCGGCA
>JAIVIH010000210.1 GCA_020200615.1 Actinomycetota bacterium
GTCACCGGCCACGTCGTCGGTCTTCTTGGCCACTTCCTTGACCAGTTCGGCCCCGATCCGCTCGTACGGGTCCTCGAGGTCGATCTCCTTGGCGATGGAGACACCGTCGTTGGTGATGGTGGGCGCAGCCCACTTCTTGTCGAGAACCACGTTGCGGCCCTTGGGGCCCAGCGTGACGCGTACCGCGTCAGCGAGCTGGTTCATTCCTCGTTCCAGGGCTCGCCGGGCGGTCTCGTCGAAGGCGATCATCTTGGGCATGGGGGGGTTCCTCCGTATTCGACGGCTATGTAGCCCTCCGGTCGTGCGACCGTTAGCACTCTCGTCTGTCGAGTGCTAACGATAGCGCGCCCTCGTCGGGTGCGCTACCCCGACTCGCAGGTCGCCGGCGACCTCGGCCCGATCAGCTGAGTCTGACCGCCCGCGAGAACGCCCAGCGCGAGCCGAGTTGGGTGACCAGCAGCAGGGCCAGCCCCACGGCGACGGCCCGACCGAGCGCAGCCCCGTCGAAGGGGCCCGTGGTGAGGGCGCGGGCGGCGTCGACCATGTAGGTGAACGGGTTCCAGCGGGAAGCGCCCTGCACCCACCCGGGAAGGATCGACTCGGGCACGAACTGGGTGGACAGGAACTGCAGCGGCAGGAACAGCGGAGCCAGAGCCAGTGGGGCCTGGGCGTTCCGCGTGGCCAGGGCGATCACGAAGTAGAGCCCCCCGTACGCCGCAGCCCAGAGGATGAGCAGGGCGAAGAGCAGGGCGATCCCGAACACGCCCTCGTTGATGTCGGTTCCCATCATCATCCCGAGGAGGAGCAGGGCCGCGCCCGCCGGCAGCACGCGCACGACGTCGAACAGCAGGCGGCTGAGCAGGAGCGAGGACGGCTTGGCGTCGAGGAGGCGGAGGCGGTCGAGGAACCCGGACTGGATGTCGATCACCAGGCTGGTGGCGGCGTAGCCGACGCCGGTCATGGCCGTGAGCATGATGATCGCCGGCGTCATGAACTCGGCGTAGTTCTGGGTCGGGAAGCCGGGGAGGTCGGTCACCCGGGACAGGGTCTTGGCCACGAGCACGAGCAGGGTGAGGGGGATGACGACGGGGAGGCCGTAAGCCAGCACCGGGTTACGGATGCCCTCCCGCAGGTTGCGGACGAGGAGGAGTCTCACCTGGGCGGCGGTGCTCTGTGTTTCCTGGGACCGGCCTCCCGGGCCGGTCTCTGTTTGCTGGGACTCGCCTCCCGGGCGAGTCACCCGCGGCCGCCGGCGGACACGCCCATGCCCCGGCGCACGGCCGAGAGGGAGCCGTCGTCGCCGCCACCGGCACCCGATTCGGGCTCGCTGCCGGTCAGGCTCACGAACACCTCCTCCAAAGTCGGGGGGGCGACCACCAGACGTTCGATGGTCGGGCCCGAGGCCGTGAGCCGGCCCACCACCGACGGAACCTCGGCCTCGCCGCCGGGAAGGTTCAGGACCAGCCAGCCGTCCTCCCCGGCCGTCAGAGGATCGATCCCCGTGACCTGGCGCACTTGATCGGCGGCCGAGGGGCCGGCGACGCGCACCTGGACGGTGGTCGTGCCGAACCGCGCCTTCAGCTCCGCGGGGGAGCCGACCGCGGCCAACTTCCCCGAGTGGACGATGGCCACCCGATCCGACAGATCGTCGGCCTCGGCCAGGTACTGGGTGGTGAGGAAGACGGTGGCGCCCCGATCGCGCATCTGACGTATCAGGGTCCAGAGGGCGCGCCGGCTCTGCGGGTCGAGGCCGGTGGTGGGCTCGTCTAGGAAGAGCAGCGGCGGATCGGCGACCAAGGCCATGGCCACATCCAGCC
>JAIVIH010000471.1 GCA_020200615.1 Actinomycetota bacterium
ACCGGGGGCCCAGGGTGAGGACGTCAGGGCGCCCGATGACTGTCCTCGCGGTCGCCCTGGTAGTGGCGTCGTTCGTCGTCCTCGAGCCCATTGCGCTGCCGTCCAGCCGCGCAGCCGCGGGAGGGGCGGCGCCGGGGGCCTACGTGTCGCCCGTGCCCGGCGGAGGTGTTTCCGAGGTCGTAACCGACGCCGGCCATGCCTACGCCACCAGTTCCTGGAGGAACGCCGCATTCCTCTGCCCACGGGACCGGCGTCAGGGAAGCCCGCTCTCCATCGCCGTGGCGAGCAACGGGATCGCCCTCCTGACAAGGATGGGAAACGGAGGCTCGGGGCCGCGGATCCTGGGGATCGACCTGGCCCAGGAAACAGTCGTCGAGCGCCTCGACTGGGGGCACCAGCCGAACAGGGACGATCTCCCCCGGGTCCAGGCCAGCGCCGACCGCTCTCGCATTGGTCTGGCCATGGTCAATCGGAACAGCCCGACCGGCCTGGTCGGCTTCTACACCGCCGCGACCGACAGCTTCAGCACCGCCAAGCCCGTAGGTTTCGTCCCCTCGCTTGCCGTCGACGGCACGGGCTCGAAGATGCTAACCGCCACTGACTCATTGGTCCTCGACCGGGACCTCGTGCTCCGGGCCACGATCCCGGGGCCGGGGACGTCCGCGGTTGCGTTGAACAGTGCGGGCTCGCTGGGCTATCGCCTGCGCAACACGGACGTGGAAGTGGTCGACACGGTCCGGGCCCTGGTAGTGGGGGTGATCCCCCTGCCCGAACAGGTCAAGCCGGTGGGCGGGGACATGGCCCTGACGCCCGACAACGAGTCTCTGGTCGTCCTGACCGGCAGTGGTTTCAGCGTGGTGCCGGTAGCCGACCCGATCCCCACTCCGTGCACAACACCTAGTGCGCCAATCTCGGTTGTGGCCGTCTGTGGTGGGCCGCTCGCCGACGTGGTCACCGACGATCGCGGACATGCCTACGCGTCAAATCCGACGCGCAACCAGGTCGAGGTCGTGTCCCTGGCGACACGGACTCTCGAGGCCTCCATTCCAGTCGGCTCTCAACCCAAGAGCCTCGATCTCAGTCCCGACGGCAACACCCTCTACGTTGTCAACTCGGGTGCGGAGGAGATCTCGGTGGTCGACCTCACGCTGCGCCGCGAGGTTCGCCGCATCACGCTGCCGTCGATCCAGACCCGCGCCGACCGACCACTGGCCATCGCCGTGGCGGCCAACGGCACGGCGCTGGTGACCACGCGGTCGCTGTACTACGACGTGCCGGAACGGCTGCTTCAGATCGATCTCGCGTCGAGCGCAACGCGAGAGCGCACCGACATGGTTGCCGGTAAGCCGATGGTCCTCGGGCCCAGTGGCGATCACACCCGGATCGGGTTGACCCGCGGTCATGCCGCTGAAGGAGCGGTCTCCGTCTACGTCGCCAGTCTCGACTCCTTCGTGGGCCACAAGGAGGTCGCCGGGACGCTGACGGCCATCGCTCTCGATGCCGACGGGTCGAAGATGCTGCTGGGTTTCGGCTCCAGTGAATTTGCCGGCCGCAGCATGTACGTTCTCGACCAGGCCCTGGTGCGGCGGGCCACCATCCCGACTACCGGTTGGGCGCTCGGGGTGAGCAGCGACGGCACGATCGGCGACCGGGTGCGCTCGGACAATGTCGATGTCATCGACCTGACGCGCGCGCAGGTGGTGGAATCTCTGAGCCTTCCCGAAGGGGTCGATAGCCGGCCAACGAAATTGGCCGTCAGCCGGGACAACGCCTTTCTGGCGGTGCTCACGCCGTCGGGGGTGAGCATCGTGGAAAC
>JAIVIH010000276.1 GCA_020200615.1 Actinomycetota bacterium
GCTCCGGTGAGCACCCCGTGCGTCTTCGTGTGCTGGGACAGGAGGCGATCTCGCCCGGTCACGAGGGGCTGATCCGGTTCCACCTCCCGGCTCCCGTCCCCCTACTGCCCGGCGACCGGTTCGTCATCCGGGAGAGCGGGCGTGACGAGACCGTGGGTGGGGGCGTGGTCCTCGACGTGGCGCCCGTGCTCCCGGCGTCCCGGGCCCGCCCGAGCATGTCGGTCGACCGGGTGATCGCCGAACGAGGCTGGATCACCGCCGACGAGCTCGAGCGGATCACGGGGGAGCGCCGCCCACCCACCGTCGGCCGGTGGATCGTCTCGGACGCGGCCCGAACTGCCACCCTCGAGCGACTTCGCCAGTCGGTGGAGGCGGCGGGGCCGCTGGGCCTGGACCAGGCCATGCTCGACGACTACCAGCGGGCCGTCCTTCCCCTGCTCGAGGGGACCGTGGTCGAAGCGGGACGGGTGCGCATGGCCGACGCGGTGGACCCCCTGGCCGACCATCCCTACGTCGCCGCCCTCGCCGCCGCCAGCCCGTTCACGCCCCCCGATCCCGACGGCGTGGGCCGCGCCGAGCTCCGGGAGCTGGTTCGACGAGGCCTGGTCGTGGAACAGGACGGCTGCTGGTTCGCACCGTCGGCGTTGGAGGAGGCCGGCCGCCGGGTCGCCCGCCTACTGGCCGATCAGCCCGACGGGGTCACCGTCGCCCAGGTTCGGGAAGCGCTGGGGACGACGCGGAAGTACGCCCTACCCCTCCTCGCACGGCTCGACGCCGACGGGGTGACCCGACGCCGTGGAGACTTCCGCATAGCCGGGCCTCGCCTGCCCCCGGCATGAAGCCGGCGGGTACCCGGAGTCAGCCCGCTCGCTGGGCGATGATTTGCTTGCGCTCGAGCTCGTTGAGACCGCCCCAGATGCCGTGCGGCTCCCGGATGCGGACGGCGTAGTCCAGGCACGGACGGCGTACGGGGCACGTGGCGCATATGGCCTTGGCCCGGCGCTCGCGAGCGTCACGCTCGTCCTTACGTTCGAGATGGGACGGCGGAAAGAAGACGGCAGCCTGCGGCCCCTTGCACGCGGCGCGCTCCTGCCACAGCTCCTCCGCCCTCTGGCTCCTCACCTGACCCCCTACGGTCATTCGGGAGAAGTTACCTGCCGGAAGTGCGCCCTTCAAGGGTCAGATTGAGGCATTTCTGCAGGTCGGGGCCTTGAGCGCCCCCCGCACGGTTCAACCGGCCTGGGAATGAGGCGGCTCGGGAAGTGCGCCCTGGGGCTCCACTTCCAGCACGAGCCCGTCGAGAGCCACCACCCGCACGGGCGCACCGACAGGAATGGCCATCGGGTCGGGACCGGATCGGGCACGCGCCCTCCACAGGGCGCCGCGCATCCGGATCACGCCCTCCGGGTCCAGAGCCTCGGTCGTCTCGGCCGCTTCTCCCACGAACGCCTTCCGGTCGATGGCGGCGGTCGAGAACCGGCCGCGGACCATCGTCGTCATCCCTCGGAGCATGAAGATGACCGTCCCCACCACCACCACGGCGATGACGAACCCGCCGACCCGCCGGTCGCCGGGAAAGAGAACCCACGACCCGACCAGCAGGCTCACCGTCCCGATGACGGTCCAGGCCCGGGGCGCCCCGGCCTGCACATCGACGGCGTACCCGAAGATCGCCAGACCGATCAGTCCCAGGCCCAGGGGGCTGGGGCCGAGGGCACCCAGCCCGTAGGCGGCCAGGATGAGGGACCCCGCCCCTGTGACCCCGGCAACCCCGATTCCGGCCGAGAAGAACTCGAACACGATCAGGAGAAGGCCGATCATGAGCAGCAGGTAGGCCAGTTCCGGGCTGGTGGTGGCGTGAAGGACACGCTGGACCACCGTCAGCTTGGCGAAACGGACCTGGGCGATGGGCTCCCGCCTGGGCGTGTCACGGAGGATCACCCGGGCCGTCTCCACCTGTCGCCCGCCGAGCTGCTTCCCGTCCTGCTCGACGATGAAGTCCCCGAGGGTGGGGGCCACCGTGTCCACCGCCCCGAGGCGGAGGGCGTCGTCGGCGGAGAGCGAGCGCCGCGTCAACAGCGGGTCACCCGCAGGGCAGAGAGGGCACCGGCCCCGGAAACGTCCGACGCGGGTGCCGGTGGCCACCCCCGACGTGGCCGCCGCCCGCATCAGCCGCACGGCTCCCCCATAGGCGCTGGAGCCGCTGGGGCCGACCCACACGGCCACGGGAAGGCCGGCGTGGCTGATGCGGAAGGCCAGCTCGTCCACCTTGACCTCGGAGATCAGGGAACCGGGACTGTCCAGCTGGATCACCAGCAGCTGGCTCCCGCTCTGCTCGGCGGCGGTGATCGAGCGAGCGATGAAATCGGCTTCGATGGCGTCGATGCGGCCGCTGACCTCGATCACGTCCACCGGAGGAGGAGTCACCTCGGGCCGGCTCTCGGCGCTGGGCGGCGGGGGCGGCACGGTCGCGCCGGGCACGGTGGAGGGCGGACCCGTCCGCGCGGGCTGGCCCGCGGCCCCCATCGCGGGCGACGGCGCGCCGAAGTCCAGCACGGTCAGCATCGTGCCGACGAGAAGAGCGACGGTCAGTACTCTGCGTGAGAAGTTCAGCAGGGGGATGGTTGGATTCTCGTGAGTTCTGCTCACAGACCCGGCTCGTCATCGTGGCCGGGAAGGGCGGCGTCGGCAAAACGACGCTCTCGGCCGCCCTGGCGCGGATGGCCTCCAAGAGCGGGCTGTCGGTCCTCGTCGTCGAGATCGAGGGCAAGCACGGGCTGGCCGCCGCCTTCGGCACCCGGATCCTCGCCTACGACGAGCAGGTACTGAGCCCGGGAGGAGGGGGCGAGGGGGAGATCAGGGCCCGCACTCTGACCCCGGACCAGGCCCTGCTCGAGTACCTCGACGAGCACGGCCTCCGGCGGATCTCGCGGCGGCTCACCCGCAGCGGCGCGGTCGACGTCGTGGCCACCGCCGCTCCGGGGATCAAGGACATCCTGCTCCTGGGCAAGGTCAAGCAGCTGGAGCAGCGCCGGGAGGCCGACCTCATCATCCTCGACGCTCCGGCGGCAGGCCACGCCGTCACCTTCCTGCTCAGCGCCCGCTCGCTCCTCGACACGGTCAACGTCGGGCCCATCCGGACGCAGGCCGAGGAGGTTCTGGCCCTCCTGACCGATCCCGCCCGCTCACAGGTGATGCTGGTCACCCTCCCCGAGGAGACACCGGTGAACGAGGTGGTCGAGACCGCTTACACCCTCGAGGAGGAGGTGGGCATCGACCTGGGGCCGGTCGTAGTCAACGGTCTCTATGCCGACGTCGACGGCCTCGACGTGGACCCGGAGGAGGCGGCGAACGAGGCCGACGTTGCCCTCAGGCCCGGTGAGGCCCAGGCTCTCGGCGCGGCCGCCCGGTTCCGGGCCGGCCGCCAGCGCCTGCAGTCCGAGCAGCTGGCCCGCCTGGCCGAAGCCCTGCCCCTGCCCCAGCTCCAGGTCCCTGCTCTGTTCACGGCCGGGATCGGCCGGGCCGAGGTGGACGTCCTGGCTGCGGCGCTGGCGGAGTCGGTGGCCGCCCTCGAAGCGGTGGAGAAGTGAGCAGCCCGGGGGACCCCGGCGGGCCCGAGCCCGCCGAGTCCCTCTCGGCCCTGTCGCGGCGCTCGCGCATCCTCGTCTGCTGCGGCCCTGGTGGCGTGGGCAAGACCACGGTGGCGGCCGCCCTGGCCGTCCACGGCGCCGAGGAGGGTCGCCGAAGTGTCGTGGTGACAGTCGACCCCGCCCGCCGCCTGGCCAACGCCCTCGGTCTCGACGCCCTACCCGACACCCCGCAATCCATCGAAGGGGACTGGCCGGGCGAGCTGTCGGCCCTCATGCTCGACAGCAAGAGCACCTTCGACTCGCTGGTCACCAAGTACGCGCCCAAGCCCGAGCAGGCGGAGGCCATCCTGGCCAATCCCTTCTACCGCAACATCGCCGGGGCCCTGTCGGGCACCCAGGAGTACATGGCAATGGAGAAGCTGTACGAGCTGTCGACCGACGACCGGTTCGATCTCATCGTGGTGGACACGCCCCCCACCAGGAACGCCCTCGACTTCGTGGACGCTCCCCGCCGCCTCACCCGCTTCCTCGACAACCGGATCTTCCGCCTGCTCATGCTCCCGACCCGCGTCGGGATCAAGGCCGTCAACGTCGCCGCCCAGACCTTCCTGCGCACGATCTCACGGGTCGTCGGGGGCGACGTGGTCACCGAAGCCGTCGCCTTCTTCCAGGCCTTCGAGGGGATGGAGAACGGGTTTCGCGACCGAGCCCAGCGGGTTCTCGACCTCCTCGCCGAGCCGGCCACCGCCTTCGTGGTTGTCTCCTCGCCCCGCCGGGACGCTGTGGCGGAAGCGGAGTTCTTCGCCTCCAAGCTGGGGGAAGCCGGCATTCCCGTCCAGGGCCTCGTCCTGAACCGCATGCAGCCCCGGTTCGTCACTGGCTGGACGCCCGAAGCGGATCGGGAACGGGCGCGCACGTTGGCGGGCACCGCCCTGGGGCAGCTGTGGCAGAACCTCGCCGACCTCCACGCCCTGGCTGATGCCGAAGAAGCGCAGGTGGAAGGGATCATCCGGCGGGTGGCGCCCGCGCCCACGGCGCGCGTGCCCCTGCTGGAATCGGACGTCCACGATCTAGGCGGGCTGGCCGCCGTCGGTCGCCACGTGCTGGGCGACTGACCTCGGCGACTACGCCGGACCTGCCCCCGTCTGCTGCTTGTCGTCCGTCAGCGACCTCGCCGCTTCAGCCACCGTCTCGGTCACGGTGACGATGCGATCGAAGCCCGTGGTGTGAAGCAGACGGACGAGCGTGGGCCGGTTACAGCACACGGCTACGTCTCCTCCGACCTCCCGCGCCCGTCGAATCCCTCCGATCAGGGCGCCGAGCCCCGCCGAGTCCACGAAGGGCACGGCCGACATGTCGATGAGCAACTTGGGCCGGGAGGCCAGCTCGGCCAGCGACTCCCGGAACTGCCCGACGGTGTATGCGTCGAGCTCTCCTACTGGACGGCAGATGGTGTACCCATCGCCCTCCTCCAGCTCGATGTGGAGCACCCACTCCTCCTGGTTCGGGTCCCAGCCGCTTTCGGATGCTACCCAAGGGACACCGGGGGCTACCCTCGGCCCATGCCCGACGTCCTCATCGCCAGTGATTCAGCCGCCGTGCGGGACGAAGTGCGATCGGTTCTGAGTGACGTCGACACCACCGTGCGTGAGGTCACCCGGGGTGCTCACGTGCGCCCCACCGTGCTGCAGCAGACCCCCGACCTGGCCGTGATCGACCTGCAGATCGGCAAGATGGGCGGCATGGCCACCTGCCTCGACCTGCGCTTGGAGGAAGGCGCCGGTCGCCTTCCTCATGTACCCGTCCTCATGCTCCTCGACCGGCGGGCGGACGTCTTCCTGGCCCGGCGGGCGCTGGCCGACGGATGGGTCGTGAAACCTCTCGACCCCATGCGGCTGTCCCGTGCCATCCACACCGTCCTCGCCGGGGGTCGCTACGAGGACGAGTCCTACCGCCCGACCACGGTTGCGGTCGCGGGCACCGGGGCCCAGCAGTCCGCTCAGGGGGCCGCTCGGGCCCAGCAGTCCGCTCAGGGGGCCGCTCGGGCCCAGCCCAACGGCAGGTAGGCTCGGCCCACCGGGGAGTAGCGCAGCTTGGTTAGCGCGCAGCGTTCGGGACGCTGAGGCCGGGGGTTCAAATCCCCCCTCCCCGACTCACAAAGGTGCTGGTCAAAGGGAAGATCAGCACTGGCGGGAGCGGGTAAGCGATCCACACAGACCACAGATGGACCACACTTGCCGGGTCCCGATCCGGTATCCTCGGCGCCGGTGGCATCCATTCGGCAGAAGCCAAGCGGCAGCTGGGAGGCCCGTTATCGGGACGGTCTCGGTCGCATGCACGCCAAGACGTTCCCCACGAAGACCTTGGCGAGGCGCTGGGCCGCCGACATGGAAGCCGATGTCCGACGAGGCGACTGGGCTGATCCTGGCCGCGGTCGGGTGACCTTCGGGGAGTGGACGCACGAGTTCCTCGGGACAATCGTCCACCTCCGTGCCGTGACCCAGGGCGACTATGAACGGGCCCTGCGGGTCCACGTATTGCCCACCTTCGAAGCCGTACCGGTCTCGCGGATCGACCACGTTGACGTCCGACGCTTCATAGCGGAGAAGCAAGCGGAGGGCCTCGCTCCGAAGACTCTCCAGCGTGTCCGGCTCGTGCTGCGGCAGGTCCTCGCTCTGGCGAAGAGCGCCGGCGCCATCAAGAGCAACCCCTGCGACGGGCTGCGCCTCCCTCGCCCAGCTCGCGTCGAACCCGTCTTCCTCACGGCCGCTCAGGTTGAAGCGCTCGCCCAAGCGGCGAAACCGCCGTTCGACGTCTTGGTCCGCCTCGCGGCTGCGTCAGGCCTCCGTCCCAGTGAGCTCTGTGGCCTCAGGCTCGGTCGCATCGATATCGAGAAGGGAACCGTCGAGGTTGCCGAGGCGCTGACCGTCGTGAAGGGCCGAACGGAGGTCGGCCCGACGAAAAACAGCCTCCGGCGCACCGTGGGCATTCCAAAGTCGGTGTGCGAGGACCTCGCTGCGTACATCGCGGCACGCGCCGAAGCCGCCGGTCGACCCTTGGAGGCGCAGGAGTTCCTCTTCACCGCACCAATGGGCGGGCCGCTTCGCCGGGACCTGCTTTTCAAGCGCTTCATCCGACCTGCGATCACCAAGGCCGATCTCCCCGCGGGCCTCCGGCTGCACGACCTCCGGCACACATGCGCAGCGTTGCTGATCAGCCTTGGCGCTCACCCGAAGGCCATCCAAGAGCGCCTCGGCCACTCGTCGATCACGGTGACGATCGATGTCTACGGCCACCTCTTCCCATCAATCGACCAGGCCCTGACCCACCGGCTAGACGAGGCTCTGCGGGCGGCTAGGCCGCCTGACAGCCTGCCAGTCATAGAACAGTCGGCTGGGACACTGGGATCTCGAACAACCGATCCGTAGTCGGTTATGTGCAGGGCGGCCACCAGGCCTGACATCGCGGTGGCGGTGCTGCCACC
>JAIVIH010000472.1 GCA_020200615.1 Actinomycetota bacterium
GACCTGACCGAGCCCTCCCACCTGGCCGCCCTCACCGAAGACCTGTCGGCCCGCTGGGGCCGGTTGGACGGAGCTCTTCACGCCGTGGCCTTCGCCCCCGAAGCCTGCCTGGGGGGCGACATCCTCCGGGCCGGGTGGGAGGACGTGGCCCACACCCTCCACGTCTCGACCTACTCCCTCAAGGCCCTGGCCGAGGCCGTCCTCCCGCTCATGCGGGACGCCGGCGGCTCGATCGTCACCCTCGACTTCGACGCCCGCCAGGCGTGGCCCGCCTATGACTGGATGGGCGTGGCCAAGGCCGCCCTGGAGGCGACCGCCCGCTACCTGGCCCGCGACCTCGGGCGGCACCAGGTGCGGGTCAACCTGGTCTCGGCCGGCCCTCTGCGCACCCTGGCGGCCAAGGGCATCCCCGGGTTCTCCCTGGTGGAGGACACGTGGGCCGGGCGGGCGCCCCTGGGCTGGGACACCCGGGACGCCACCCCGGTGGCCCAGGCCTGCGTGGCCCTGTTCTCCGATTGGTTCCCCGCCACCACCGGGGAGATGATCCACGTGGACGGCGGCTTCCACGCCCAGGCCGCCCCTGCCGGCCCACCGCCATCCGCCTGACGTACTGGGGTCACTCGGCGGCGCCCTGACCCCCCTGGGTGTCACCAGTTCGGGTTGCGACCGAGCCCCACTACGCTCCCGTCCATGGCCCAACTCCAGCCCGGGGACGACGCACCCGACTTCGAGCTGCTCGACCAGGGTGAGACCCCTGTCCGGCTGTCAGAGTTCAAGGGACGGAAGGTGCTCGTCTACTTCTATCCCAAGGCCGACACGCCCGGCTGCACGGCCCAGTCTTGCGGCCTGCGGGACGTGGCCGGCGGAGTGGGCGACACGGCCGTCCTGGGCATCAGCCCGGACAAGCCCAAGGCCCTGTCCCGGTTCGACACCAAGTACGGGCTGGGCTTCCCCCTGCTCTCCGATCCCGACCACGCCGTGGCCGAGGCCTACGGGGCGTGGGGCGAGAAGAGCATGTACGGCCGCAGGTACGTGGGGATCATCCGTTCGGCGTTCCTGATCGACGAGAACGGCACCGTGAGCCGGGCCTGGTACAAGGTGAAACCCAAGGACACGGCCACCAACCTCGTCGCCGCCTTGGCCGAGGGTTAGGGGGATCGCCATGGGCAAGGGCGGTTGGGCCTTCCGCGTGGAGATTGACGGCATCCCCGAGATCCCCATCCTGGGCGTGCGCGGCCTCGGCTCCGAAGTCGAGGTGAGGGACCAGCGGGACGCGGCCAACCCCCAGTTCATACAGAGGAGCCCGGGCGCCGTCCGCTACCACAACATCGTCCTGGCCTACGCCGCCACCGAGGGGCGGGCCCTGTTCGAGTGGCACCAGGGGGTGCTGGGCGGGGACGCCGACCCCCGCAACGGGGCCGTCGTCCTCCTCGATCCCGAGGGCGCCGAAGCCGCCCGCTGGGACTTCTTCAACGGGTGGCCGGTCAAGTACGAGGGCCCGGAGCTGAGCGCCGCCGCCACCGAGGTCCCCATCCAGTCGCTCGAGATCGTCCACGAGGGCCTCGAGCTGACGTAACCGGCCGAACGCCCTACTCCGACATCACCCGGATGGTGCGGAGGCCCAGGTCCTCGGGACCGACGATCCGGCAGCCGGCCGCCACCTGGGCCGCCAGGTGCGACACCAACGGGGCCGTGAGCCGCTCGCCGGGCACGACCACGGGGATTCCCGGCGGATAAGTAGCGGCCAGCTCGGCCGACACCCGCCCGGCGGCGTCGGCCAGGGGAACCCGCTCCTGGGGGGCGTGGAAGGC
>JAIVIH010000277.1 GCA_020200615.1 Actinomycetota bacterium
GCTCTACGACCAGCTCCTCGCCGTCTCCCCCACTCCCGTGGTCGCCCTCAACCGGGCCGTGGCCGTGGCCGAAGTCGAAGGCCCCGACACGGCCCTCGCCCTTCTCGACACCCTCGATCTCGACCGCTATCACCTCTTCCACGCCACCCGAGGGGACTTCCTCGACCGCCTGGGCCGGCCCGTGGAGGCGGCAACCGCCCTTGAGCGGGCGCTGGCCCTCACGTCCAACCGCGCCGAACGTCGCTTCCTCGAAGGGCGGCTCTCCCTGCTCAACGGGGATGCAACGGCAGACGGAGAGACATCCCCGCGCAGCTGACGCACATCACCGCCGTGGGGTGGGCAGCCAGACGCTCCACGGAGATGGGTGCCCACAGCGTTCGCACGTGCCGTAGGTGCCGGCCCGCAGTCGCTCGGCCGCGTCATCAAGATCGGCCAACCGGCGGCGGGCGTGTTCCAGCAGGCTCACCAGACGGGCCCGCTCGAAACCCACGGTGGCGCCTTCAGGATCGTGCTCGTCGTCGAGGTTGGCGCCGGCCGAAGCCTCGACGACGGCCTCGAGCTCGGCGGCCAGACCGGCCTCGGTGGCTGCCACCCGCTCCCGCTCTGAAGCCAGCTGGGCGCCGGCGGGGGCGAGATCCGGGAAGACCATGCCTCCATGATGAGCGGTCCGGACTAATCCGGACGACGGACGGCCGGGGAGCGACCATCATCCTGCGATGCCGTTGATGTCTGAGGCACGCGCCGGGGCCGCTGCGGCTGCGCCCATGCTGCTGGGGATCGTCCCGTTCGGTCTGGTGGCGGGGGCGGGACCCGTCTCCCACGGTCTCGGCGGATGGTCCGCCGTCGGGCTCTCGACGATCGTCTTCGCCGGCGCTTCCCAGCTGGCGGCGGCCGACGTCCTCGCCCAAGGCGGATCCGCCGTGGTCGCCATCCTCACCGCCTGGACCATCAACCTGCGGATGGTGCTCTACTCGGCCTCACTGGCGCCCTACCTCAGCCACGAGAGCACGCGCCGCCGCCTGGCTGCCGCCTACCTGCTGAACGACCAGGACTACGCCCTCTCTGTCGCCCGGTGGTCCGGAGGCGGCGATCCCAAAGGCCGGCTGCCGTTCTACCTCGGTGCCGGGGTCCTGATCTGGGTCTCCTGGCAGCTGGCGACCGTCGCCGGCGTCCTGGTCGGGGGGGCGGTCCCCGACGACGTACCCCTTGACTTCGCCGTGCCCCTGGTGTTCCTCGTGCTTCTGATCCCGGTGCTGACCACGCCCCCAGCCGTGGTGGCTGCAATCACAGGGGGCGCAGCCGCCGTCGTCGCCGGCGAACTGGGGGCGGGGACGCTGTCCGTCATCGTGGGCGCGGTGCTGGGGATCATCGCCGGGGCGGTAGTGGACGCTCGCCGCGGTCGGGACCAATTGCCCGAGCGGGCAGGCCCGTGAGCCGCATCTGGTCGGTCATCCTGATCTCGGGAGCCGGGACCTACGCCATGCGGGCGTCCTTCCTGGCCGCCGCCCACAGATTGGAGCGAGTGCCGCCCGCCGTGGCTCGACTCCTCCGCCAGATCCCGCCGGCCGCCCTCGCCGCCATCGTGCTGCCGGCGGTGGTGCGGCCCGAGGGTGACCTCGACCTCACCCACCCCCGGCTGCTCGCCGCCGTCCTGGCCGGAATCGTGGCCTGGCGGACGCAGAACGTGGGCCTGACCCTCGTCGCCGGTGTGGGGATCCTGGTGCTCCTCCAGTCCGTCTGACCGCCGACGACGGTCGGCTCCAGGGCCGGCCTCCCTGGGTAGCCTGACCATCGTGGAGCGTCTCGACCGCTGGTTCGAGGTGAGCGCACGCGGTTCGACCGTGAGGCAGGAGCTCCGGGGCGGGCTGACCACCTTCTTCACGATGGCCTACATCGTGGTCCTCAACCCCATCATCCTGGGAGGGGCGGCTGACGTCGCCGGGCGACGCCTCGACATCGACGAGCTCGCCACCGCCACTGCGCTGGTGGCCACGGTGATGACCCTGGCCATGGGCGTGGTCGGCCGTTACCCCATCGCCATCGCCGCCGGCCTGGGGCTCAACGGCGTGGTGGCCTTCCAGCTGGCCGGCCAGATGTCGTGGCCGGCGGCCATGGGCATCGTCGTCATCGAAGGCCTGGTCATCACCGCTCTGGTGCTTCTCGGATTTCGGGAGAAGGTCTTCGACGCCGTCCCCCTCGCCCTCAAGCAGGCCATCAGCGTCGGCATCGGCCTCTTCATCGCCTTCATCGGGTTCGTGGACGCCGGCTTCGTGCGGCGCAACCCCGACGCCGCCAACACGCCCGTCCCCGTGAACCTGGGCGTGGGAGGACGTCTCCTGGGCTGGCCGACGGTGGTGTTCGCCGTGGGCCTCATCCTGACCGCGGTCCTGATCGCACGGCGGGTCCGCGGCGCCATCCTCATCAGCATCGTCGTCACCACCGCCTTCGCCATCGCCCTGAACGCCATCGTGGACGTGTCCGCCCAGATCGGCTCGGGTGGCACCTACAACCCCCGGGGCTGGGGGCTCAATGTCCCCGCCCTGCCCGACCGGTTGGTGGCCAGCCCCGACTTCGGCCTGCTGGGGCACTTCAGCCTGGGCGGTTCGGCGGCGGCGGTGGGGGTGCTCAGCACTGACGTCCTTCTGGTGTTCACCCTCATGCTGGCCGACTTCTTCGACACCATGGGGACGGTGGTGGGGATCGGGCGCGAGGCCGACCTTCTCGACCGCGAGGGGCGCCTCCCGGGAATCAGGCGGGTCCTTCTCGTCGATTCCCTGGCCGCCGTCGGAGGTGGAGCGGCGTCGGCCTCCTCCAACACCTCCTACATCGAGTCCGCCGCCGGAGTGGGTGACGGGGCCCGGACCGGCCTGGCCAACATGGTCACCGGGGGGATGTTCCTGCTCGCCCTGTTCCTGACGCCCCTGGTCCGGGTGGTGCCCTACGAGGCCGCTTCCCCCGCCCTGGTCGTGGTCGGGTTCCTGCTCATGACGCAGGTGCGGGACATCCCCTGGGACGACATCGACGTCGCCCTTCCCGCCTTCCTCACGATCATCCTCATGCCGTTCACGTTCTCGATCACCAACGGGATCGGCGCCGGCTTCATCTCCCTGGTCGCCATCAAGGCCTTCCGGGGCAAGGCCCGGGAGGTGCACTGGCTCCTGTGGGTGGTGGCCGGGCTGTTCATCGTCTACTTCGCCATCGAACCCGTGGAACGCCTGCTGGGGGTGTCCTGAGGCGGGCTTTGTCCCACAGCCCACGACAGCCTGGTTGAATGCAGGTTGGCGACGAACTCGGAGGTTGCTCATGACCAAGCTCCACCAGCTCCACGCCGAGGTCGGCCAGAGTCCCTGGATCGACAACCTGCGCCGCGCTGCTCTCCAGTCGGGTGAGCTGCAGCAGCTCGTGGATCAGGGGATCCGGGGGGTCACGTCCAACCCCACGATCTTTCAGAAGTCTGTATCCGGCGGCTCGCTGTACGACGAGCAGTTCGCCGACCTCCTGCGGGACCGGACGGTGCAAGAGGCCTACTGGGAGCTGGCCGTCACCGATGTGCAGGACGCCCTGGCCGTGCTGCGCCCGATGTACGACTCCAGCGTCGGGGGGGACGGGTTCGTGTCCATCGAGGTCGCGGCCGCTCTGGCCCACGACACCGAGAACACCGTCCAAGCGGCGCGATACCTGCACGAGCGTATCGACCAGCCGAACCTCCTGGTGAAGATCCCGGGGACGGCCGAAGGGGTGCCCGCCATCCGGCAGATGATCGCCGAGGGTCGGAGCATCAACGTCACCCTCATTTTCAGCCTGGACCGCTACGACGAGGTCATCGAGGCCTACCTCTCGGGGCTGGAGGCCTACCCCGGAGACCTCGCCCTGGTCCACAGCGTGGCCTCGTTCTTCGTCAGCCGGGTGGATACCGAAGTCGACCTGCGGCTGTCCTCCATCGAGGCCGAGGAGGCCGCGGCCCTGCGGGGGAAAGCGGCCGTGGCCCAGGCCAAGCTCGCCTACCAGCTGTTCCGCGAGCGCTTCTCGGGACCGCGGTGGGACCGCTTGGCAGCCCGCGGGGCGACCCTCCAGCGACCACTGTGGGCGTCGACGTCGACCAAGAACCCGGAATACCCCGACCTCCTGTACGTGGAGTCGCTGATGGGGCCGGACACGGTCAACACCCTGCCCGAGCCCACCATCGCCGCTCTCGTCGACCACGGTGAGGTGGCCTGCACCGTCGACCAGGGCGTTGACGTGGCCCGATCGACCCTGGCCGCCATCGAAGGTCTCGGGATCGACATGGGCGAGGTGTCCACCACCCTCGAGGCCGAGGGCGTAGCCAGCTTCAAGGCCTCGTTCGACGACCTGGTGGCAGCCCTCGAGGAAAAGGCCTCCGCCCTTCGGGGCGCGGCCTGACCGGGCTACGACCCGGCCCTGTGCCCATCCGTTACGACGACCGGACCGCGCTCCTGGTCGTGGACGTCCAGAACGATTTCGCCGATCCCACCGGGAGCCTCTACGTCGCGGGGGGCGAGGACGTCGTGGGGAGGGTCAACGCCGAGATCGTGCGGGCCCGGGAGGCTGGGGCGCTGGTCGTGTTCACCCAGGACTGGCACCCGCCGTCGACGCCCCACTTCCAGAAGGACGGCGGGGTCTGGCCCGTCCACTGCGTCGCCGGTACCTGGGGCGCCGAGTTCCACCCCGATCTGACGCTGGAGGTCGGCGCCGAGGTGGTGCGCAAGGGCGTCGGCGGGGAGGACGGCTACTCGGGCTTCACCGTCCGCCAGCCGACCACCGACGTCGAGCAGGACACCGGCCTGGAGGACCTCCTCCGGAACCAGGGCGTCGAGCGGGTGGTCATCGCCGGCCTGGCGACGGACTACTGCGTCAAGGAGACCGCCCTGGACGGGATCAACCGCGGGTTCTCGACGACGGTCATCACCGACGCCATCCGGGCAGTCGATCTTCAGCCGGGGGACGGAGATCGGGCCCTGGACGAACTGAGGGGGGTCGGAACCGACCTGGTCTGATCAGGAAGCCTGGCGGCGGCGCTCGGCCAGCCGGCGACGCCGTATCGACCGCCGTTCGGCGGCGTTGGTGCCACCCCAGATGCCGAAGGGCTGGTTGGTGGCGATGGCGAACTCCAGGCAGGCGACCCGTACGGGGCACGCCTGGCACACGGCCTTGGCCTCGGCGGCCTGCTCTACGGCCTGTTCCTCCAGCTCGCCGGCAGGAAAGAAGAGGTCGCCGGGCAGGGCCCGGCACGCGGCCCGAACCCGCCAGCCGTCCTGCTGACGCGTCATCGGATTGGGGGAGGGTTGCGCGAAAGACATTGTGGTCAGGTGACTCCAGCCTCGACGCGGGCCTACCCAGGACTAGCGGGAGTCACACACCACTCGAGCGCGATTTGCCAGGGGACCTTCGCGCTCGCACCCAGCGCTTACTACGCCACTCTGCGCGCGTTCTCCCGCCGGCGCCGGCGTAGGCGGCGGCGCTCGGTTTCGGTGAGGCCACCCCAGATGCCGTCCTCCTGGCGGGTTTCGAGGGCGTATTCGAGGCACTCCTCACGGACGGGGCAGGTCTCGCAGACGGCTTTGGCCACGCCCGCCTCGTCGTCGGAGGCGGGAAAGAACACGTCGGGGTCGAGGCCGCGGCAGGCGGCGTCGTCGCGCCAGGCAATGTCGGTGCGGGGATTTGTGAAAGCCATGACAGTTAGTAAGAACACGCCGGAGCGCCCGCGCATTTCCTGCCGGTTTGGCTCTCTGCCGTGGACGGAAGGAACCTCTCACTGTGACTGACCGGGAAGTCGTCGTCGTCACCGGAGCATCGGCCGGGGTGGGGCGCGCCGTCGCCCTGCGGTTCGCCCGCAGCGGCGCGGCGGTCGCCCTCCTCGCCCGCGGCCTCGACGGCCTGGACGCCGCCGCCAAAGAGGTGGAGGCGGCCGGTGGGACCCCCCTGGTGGTGCCGGCTGACGTGGCCGATCCCGAGCAGGTGGAGGCAGCGGCGGCGCAGGCGGAGGCGGAGTTGGGGCCGATCGACGTCTGGGTCAACAACGCCATGACCACGGTGTTCTCCCCCTTCGCCGAGATCACCCCCGAGGAGTTCCGCCGGGCCACGGAGGTCACCTATCTGGGGACCGTGCACGGCACCTACGCCGCCCTGCGCCGGATGTCCGCCCGCGACCGGGGAACCATCGTCCAGGTGGGGTCCGCCCTCGCCTACCGGGGCATCCCGCTCCAGAGCGCCTACTGCGGAGCCAAGCACGCGGCCCGTGGTTTCACCGACGCTCTCCGTTGCGAGCTGATCCACGAACGGTCCGGAGTCCACCTCACCAGCGTGCACCTGCCCGCCCTCAACACGCCCCAGTTCGGCTGGTCGCGGTCGCGCCTGCCGCGGCACCCGCAGCCGGTGCCCCCCATCTATCAACCCGAGGTGGCGGCCGAGGGGATCTGGTGGGCGGCCCACCACCGGCGCCGCGAGGTGTGGGTCGGACCACCCACCGTCGCCACCATCCTCGCCAACCGGCTGGCGCCCGGTCTGCTGGACCGATACCTGGGACGCACGGGCTTCGACAGCCAGCAGGCTCCCGATCCCGTGTCGCCCGATCGTCAGGACAACCTGTTCGAGCCCGTGCCCGGAGACCACGGCGCCCACGGCCGTTTCGACGACCGGGCCCACGGCCGGAGCCTGCAGCTCTGGACCACGATGCACCGCCGGCCGGTGACGCTGGTCGCAGCCGGGTCGGCAGCCGTGCTCGGTGCCGCCGTCCGGGCGCGCTCCCGGTCCTGACCCGGGCCACCCTTCTAGGCCAACACCGAGGTGTTCGAACGGGCCATCGAAGAGGTGGCGGAGTCCGTCCATCGGCTGCTCGGCGGGCTGGTGACCGGATCCCGAGGGGCGTCCACCCCCCAGCCGTAAAAGGAGTGGTGCTAGCACCCTTTTTCGCGGCGCCCTAGGTGACTGGTGTCTTTCGCGAGCGTGAATGCTCGCGACTCAGCGGCTGATGGGCGAGAATTACAAGACTGTAGTTCTCGACCAGGAGGGGCCGATGAGCCTGGGGTTGGCGGAGCGGCA
>JAIVIH010000017.1 GCA_020200615.1 Actinomycetota bacterium
GAACGTGCCTCCGACGACGCGCGCGGCCAGGGCGGGATCGGCGAGGTGACCGGCCCGTCGCAGCATCTCACCGGCGGCCCGTCGCGAGAACGTGAGCAGGCAGACCCGTTCCGGCTGGACGCCCCGCTCGAGCAAGTGGCCGACGCGGGCGGCGAGCGTGGCCGTCTTGCCCGTGCCTGCTCCGGCGAGCACCAGAAGGGGTGAGCAGTCGTGCTCCACGACCCGACGCTGCTCACAGTTGAGGCCGGCAGCGTCGAACATACGTTTGGGAGGTTAGCAGTCGAGAATGACGGCGACGGTGACAGCACCCCCTCTGGAGCGAAATACTCTCGTGTCGCAAATAGGCCGGAAACGGGATGACGCCCATCAATCGTCGCGGGGAGTGGGATCCATGACTTCGGCGGGGGCGCCCCGGCCACTGTCCTCGCCGGTCATGGTCGAGCGGGACGACGACCTCCGCAGGTTGGTCGCCCTCGCCCTGCGCCCTCCCGGGATCGCTGTCGTGGAGGGGCCGCCCGGCGTAGGAAAGAGCCGGCTGGTCGCCGAACTGGCTGGTCACGCCGAGATCGACGGCCGGCGGGTGCTCGTGGGCCGCTGTCATCCTTTGGGCGAGCCATTCCTCCTGGGCCCGCTGGTGGACGCCCTGCGGGGCCTGAAGCAGCTCCCGCCGGACGTCACCTTCACCCCGATCGTCGGGGCCCTGAGACCGTTGCTGCCCGAGCTGGCGGCGGTGCTCCCCGCAGATCCCATCGCCTATGCGGAGATCGAGTTGCACGTCGTGTTCCGGGCCATGGCCGAGTTCCTCGGCAAGCTGGGACCGACCCTGTGCATCCTCGAGGATCTGCACTGGAGCGACAAGGGCACCGCTGAGTTCGTGCACTTCCTCGTCGAGGAGCTCCCGGCCGATCTGACCCTGGTTCTCACCTTTCGGCGGGAAGACCGGGCCAGGTCGAGCCCGCCGCTGGGCGTGCCTTCGCGCCTCCCGTCTCGGGTGGCGACCGTTCGACTCGAGCTGAAGCCACTGACTGCCACCGGAGTTCGGCATCTCATGGCTGCGATCCTCGGGGTCGAAGACGTCTCCGCCGAGCTGGCCGAGACGGTGCACTCGCGGACGGCAGGCCTGCCCTTCGCCATCGAGGAGGTCGTGAGGCTGGGGCAGGACAAGGGCCTGCTCGGGAATCCGTGGGACCCTCGGTCGCTGCTGGCCCTGGACGTCCCCGCAGCGGTTCGCGACTCTGTCCTGGACCGAGTGTGCGCTCTCAGCCCGGATGGAAGACGGGTTGTCGACGCGGCTGCCGTGCTCGGCCTGCCCGCCGGCGAAGCCATGCTGGCCGGGATCTCCGGCCTGTCTGCGCCTCGGGCGGAAGCAGCGCTGGCGGAGGCGCTCCGGGCGGCGGTCCTCTTGGAAGCGGAACCCCACGTGTACAGCTTTCGCCACCTGCTCGCGGCCCAGAGCGTGTACGAGGCGGTTCCCGGACCGGAGCGCCGACGGCTCCACCTGGCGTCGGCCAGGGCGCTGGAGCGGCTCGACCTAAAACCCGTGGCGCCCCTTGCGCACCACTTCCGGGCGGGGGGCCGTTCGGATCGGTGGCTGGAATACGCCGAGGCGGCCGCCGACGTGGCCGCTTCGCGGGGAGACGCAGCCGGTGCCGTCAGGCTGCTGCACGAGGCGTTGTCGACCGCGGGCCTTGACGAGCGTCTGCGAGGGCATCTCGCTGCGAAGCTGGGCCAGGCCGCCCTCCGATGCGGCGTGGAGGGGCAGCGCGAGGCCATGAGCCTCCTGCGCCACGTGCTGGACGACGTTGGGATCACGGACCGATCCACTAGGGGCCGGGTTCGACTTCTGTTGGGTGACCTGCTGGCCTGGGAGGGGGACGCGGACGGGTCCTACGAGGAGATCGTCCGGAGCGTCTCCGAGCTCGAGAGCGAGCCCGCCTATCCGTCTACGTGATGACTGATCTCGCCGTCGCGCCCCACCTCGAGGTTCCCGTCCGGGAGCAGTTCCAGTGGCTGGAGCGCGCCGGGGCCTTGGCTGTGAGCCTCGACGACCAGCGGTGTGACCTCGCCGTATTGGCGGCCCGGGCGAACCTGCTGCTCGGCGTGGGTGACCCCGCGGGTTGGGAGGCGGCATGGGCGCTGCCCCGAGAGGCCGAGTCACTTTGGGAACGGAGCCGACTGTTGTGGACCTGGCTGCGACTGAGCTGGGTCTGCATCTATCTCGGTTACTACGCGCGGGCGAAGTCGTTTCTGAACGAGGCTGGTCGCTGGGATGGCGCCGCGGGACTGCGTCACACCACCCTCCGAGACGCCCCCGAGCTCGTGCTCCGTTGGGTTCTGGGCGAGTGGGACGACCTTGACGTGCGACCCCGGACGTACGCCGGGACTACGGCCGACATGGCGGCGTCGTCGGTCCCGGCCAAACAGGTCATCGGCCTGCTGGCGCTGGCGCGGGGTGAGCTGGATCAGGCCGAGCGGTGGCTCACGGACTGCGCTACCCACGCAGGCCCTGCCGGCCTCGCCCGTTCGCTGGCGGCCTCGACGGCCGGTCTGGCGACGGTGCGGCTCCGGCGAGGAGAGCCCGAGGCGGCTAGGGACGTGGCCAGGCGCGCCCTGGACGCGGTGACAGCAAAAGGGGTCTGGGTGTGGGCCGCCGAACTTGTTCCGACCGCGGTCGAGACCTCGATCGCCTGCGGAAGGTACGACGAGGCGCGCTCGCTGGTCCAGGCTTTCGCCACCGGACTCCGGGGCCGGGACTCCCCCATAGGTCGGGCCACGTTGAGCCTCTCGCGCGGACTTCTGGAGGAGGCGTCGGGTTCTGCGCGGCGGGCCGCAAGCGAGTTCTCCCGGGCCGAGCGAGCGTTCATCGCCCTGCCCCGCCCCTACGACGCCGCTCAGGTCGCAGCCCGCCGGGGCCGTTGCCTGTTGGCCGCAGGGGATCAGGAGGCAGCCCGCCTTGCTCTGGTCGAGGCCCAAGCCTGCTTCAGCCGCCTCGGGGCCGCCGTCGAGGCGAGTGAGGTCCGGCGTGACCTGCGCAAGTCCGGGAGCGGCGGCGAAGCAACGAGCGGCAGCCGCCGAGGACGCCGCAGCTACGGCAACGAACTCTCTCCGCGCGAGGAGCAGGTCGCCGAGCTGGCCTCGCGTGGGCTCACCAACGCGCAGATCGGGGCGGCCCTCTACATCTCGGCCCGGACGGTGGAGGAGCACGTGGCCTCGGTCGTGCGCAAGCTGGGTCTGCCGTCTAAGCGAGCTCTGATCGGTGGCCGCCGGCCGTTCGTGGAGAAGAACCCGTAGTTTCCCCGGGTCACAACCGTCCGTACAGGGGCGAAGATCGTGCGCTGAGCCTCGAGGCGGGGGGCGGAGAGCCGGAGTGAGTCGGCTGGGACGAGCACAAACGGGTGGGTGAACGCCACCCGTTCGTGCACCGATAAGGGTGGGCGCGGCCTGCTCGGAAGGGATCATCGGATGCGACGCTTGGTCAACGTCAGGGTGGGGACGGCAGCCGCGGTTGGAACCGGTGCTGGGAGGCGGCCCTGGCGGCGCGTGATAGCCGTAGCGGCGCTAATCGCCCCTACGGTCGCCCTGCAAGCGCCCGCCGAGGCGGCGACGTTTCCCGGCCTCAACGGCAAGCTCGCGTGCCAGAGCGCCCGGACCGGGGACACGGAGATCTTCACCTTCAACCCCGACGGCACCAACCAGGTCAACTTGACCAACACCCCCGGCGCCGACCAGGGACCCTCGTGGTCCCCGGACGGGAAGAAGATCGCGTTTCACAGCGCTCGTTCGGGCAACTTCGACATCTGGGTGATGAACGCCGATGGCACGGGTGCGGTGAACGTGAGCAACAACCCGGCGCTGGATCTGTTTCCTTCGTGGTCTCCCGACGGTGCCCAGCTCGTTTTCACTAGCAATCGGGACGGCAACACCGAGCTCTACATCATTGACGCCGACGGGGCCAATGTCGTCCGCCTGACCAACGACCCGGGCCAGGACGCCCTTCCGGAGTGGTCGCCGGACGGGACGAAGATCGTCTTCAACAGCCCCAGGGCTACCGCTCCCACCACGGAGCTCTTCACGGTCGAACCGGACGGGTCCAATCTCACCCGCCTCACGTTTTCTGCCGGCACGGATGCGGGAGGGAACTGGTCCCCTGACGGCTCTAAGCTCGTCTTCCACAGCAACCGCCTCGGGCAGTTTGACGTCTTCGTGATGAACGCCGACGGGACGGGCACGACAGACGTCACCCCCGGAACGATTTCTTCGTCCGAGACCTTCTCCAACTGGTCGCCGGACGGCACCAAGATCGTGTTCAGCAGCAACCGAACAGGGGATGCCAACGAGGTGTTCGTCATGAACGCAGATGGAAGCGGGCTCACCCAGCTCACGTTCCAGCCCGGCTTCGACGGCATCTGCGAATGGCAGCCGTTGTGCACGATCTACGGAAGTGGCCCCATCGCCGGGACCGACGGGGACGACATCATCTGCGGTTCCGATGGGTCGGACAGCATCGCCGGCAGGGGCGGCAACGACCGCATCATCGCCCTCGGAGGCAACGACAGCATCGATGGTGGTTCAGGGAACGACTTCGTCTTCGGAGGGGCCGGGAACGACAAGGCGGTCGGCGCCGATGGCGATGACCTGGTCTCGGGCGGGCCGGGCGCCGACACCCTCGTCGGTGGCCCGGGCAGCGACCGAGTCGACGGCGGCCCCGATGTCGACCGCTGCTACGACGCCGAGACGTTCATGAGGTGCCCCTGATCGGAGCCACCGACTAAGCCAGGGCAGGAACGGCGTGGCCGTTGGTGGCGGCCACGGCGGGGGCGGCGCTGACGGGCGCGGCGACGGCCGGAGCGGCGCTCCTGCGCCAGTCCTGCTTCCACTGACGCACGTGCTTGAGGTTGGTGTCGGTGCCGAGCGTCTTCAGGATGGACTCCGTCACACTGGGCTTGCCGTCGTCGGGGCTGTCGTTCAGGACCCACCTCAGCCGCTCGACCAGAACGGCGTCGTTGGCGGCGGGGACGAAGGGGTGCTCATCCGAGCCCGGGGTGAGGGTGAAGGCCTCCTCCAGTGAGGTTGCCGACCGGATGCCCATCCGGCGCAACCGGGACCGGGCCGACTTCCCGTTCTGGCCTCTCTCCTTCACCGGCTCGAGGTGCAGGTAGAGGATGCCCTGGTCGACCCAGTCGATCAGCCGGGCCACCGGAACCTTGCTGTGCAGCACCACGTCGACCAGGTTGGCCGTGGCCAGGTTCTGCATGTCCTCGATGCCGAGCTCCAGCAGACGGGCCTCGTACCAGACGCTCAGCCCATCCAGGTCGCTCAGCGGATAGTTGTTCCTGAGGGAGGGCACGACGGTACGCAGCACCACGGCCGCCGTCTTCTGGAGGGCCTGGAGACCCACAAGGGGGAAGAACCCGATGAGGAAGGCGATGGCCGCGATCTGCCGGTCCGGGCCCCCCGGCCCCCCGTTCTCAGGGACGTTCTGCAGGATCATGCTCACGGCCAGGACCACCACCAGGGCGCTCACCGTGCGCACGGTGGCGTTGACGTAGGCGCTGGCCTTGAGGTCGGCCTGGAAGAACCGGCGGACGAGCATCTGGAGGGTGAACAGGTAAGCGCCCATGAAGGCGTAGCAGAGGGCGTCTCCCGGGACCGTCGGGTGGGCGGAGAAGACGGTGGTTCGGGAGAAGACGGCCACCCAGCCCACGGCGAAGACGACGGTGGCCAGGAGGACGGGGAAGAACGTGTCCGCCCGCAACCGGCGACCGTCGCTCTCGGCGTCGCGGCCGGTGCCCTTGCCGTAGTGGGCCTCGAACTTCTGACGGTAGAGGTTGACCTGGTGGCGGAGGTGCTCGCCGCCCCTGGCCTTCCACTCGGGGTAATAGATCGAGCTACGGGGCGGCCGGGGGAGATGCTCGACCTTGTCGATCCCCAGCCGGTGCAGGTTCAGGACGTACTCGTCCCACACCGCGCCCGACCGGAAAACCACGAAGCGGACGAACAGCCAGCCGGGAAGGAACGACAGCACGACGCTGGCGAAGATCTTGAGGACGGAGAGCTTCGTCTGGTCGGCCAGGAGGAGCGGAACCATGGCCACGACGGTGGTGCTCAGGAGCAGGAGGGAGCCGCTCAGCAGCCGCTTGCTCTCGTCGGACAGCTTGTGGTCGTTCGGACGCGCCTCGGATGCCATGCTGCTCCTCTCGCCGTTGACCCGCCGGACTTCTCCTTGATCCTCCGTCCGGTGAACGGCCGGCGTCTGTCTCGACCGACACTCGCCTTATGTGACGGCGGTCACACCGGTGCCCGCAGATCGCTCGGCCTGAGGTCACTTAGCGTGGCCGGCTTGGTAGGGTCGGCACGCTTCGTCACATGTTCTGGGGGGTCCGAAGCCGGCGGAGGCGTCTTTCTGATTTCCCTGTGGTCTCACTCTCCCGGACCGACCTCTTGGGGTCGCTCCAGATGCGAAGGGAGGTGAGAAGCATATGAAGAAGGCAACGAATCACCGCACGCTCGTACGGATTGGTCTGACGGCGCTGGGCGGGGTGTTCACGGCCGTCGTCCTGCTCCTGGCAGGCGCCACGGCCGCCACCGCGCAGGCGACCTCGGGCAATTCCGGCAACTCGGGCTCAACGGGTGCGGCTACCGCCATCGGCAACGCCAACAGCGCCGCCAGTTCGGGGGCTGGGGCGAACTCGACATCGACGTCGGGCTCGACCGGCAGCGCCACGAACACGGTGGTGGTCGTGGCTGCGGGCGGAAGCGGTGGTAGTGGCGGCACCGCCACACCCTCGGCCGGCTCCGGCGGCTCTGCCAGCAACACCGCCACGGGTGGCTCGGGCTCGTCCAGCGCCACTGGCGGATCCAGCGTGGCCGTCGGTAGCGCCAATGGCGGGAGCGGCGGCACCGCCACGGTGGTGGCCAGCCCGGTCGCCTCCTCGGGAAGCTCGGGTTCGACCAGCGCGCAGTCCAGCGCTACAAACAC
>JAIVIH010000473.1 GCA_020200615.1 Actinomycetota bacterium
GTTCTGTGAGTACGAGCGGCACCCCCCGGAGCTCGAGCGGTCCGCAGTTGTGTTTTCGGCTTTCGTCAGCGGGACTTGAAGGGAAAAGTTGGCTCAAGCCTCCGGAGGCTCCGACCGATACACGGAGGGACCGCCCCCACCCGTCGATGGAGCCGAGTGTGATCAACCGAACACTGACCCGAGGGTCGAGGCTGTTCCGGCGCCTGCGCCGGGACGAGTCGGGCGCCGCCCTCGTGGAGTTCTCCCTGGTCTTCGGACTGTTCGTTTTCATTCTGTACGCCCTCGTCGCCTTCGGGATGATGCTGGCCCTCAAGCAGAGCCTCACCAACGCCTCCACCGAGGCCGCCCGAGCCGCCGTCGGCATCACCGATGACGCGCTGGCCATAGACAAGGCCATGGACACGGTCGAGGAGCGGCTCGGCTGGATGGGCAGCAACTACGAGCCCGGCGACACGACGGCGACCATCGGGACGTGCGCCGGCGGCTCCGGACGCTGCATCACGGTCAAGATCGCCTACCCCTACGAGGACCGGCCCCTGGTGCCGCCGGCACCCGGTCTGGGACTGGTGACGCCCCAGACCTTCGGCTCCACCGCCGTCGTCCAGATCAGCTAGTGGCCGACGCCGAGGCCCTCCGTGATCAGCAGCCCGCGCCACCCAAGAAAGAGAGGTCCCTCGTGAGGAAGGTTTGGGCGCGGCGCGACGATGAGCGCGGCGCCGTCCTCATCATGGCCACCGTCGGACTGGTCCTGGCCGTCGTCTCGGCTGCGCTGGCCGTCGACCTGGGCCGCATCGCCCAGGAGCGCCGCAGCAACCAGAAGGTGGCCGACCTGGCCGCCCTTGACGCGTCGCGCGACCTGGCCAACGCCCAGGCCATCGCCGAGGCCAGCGCCCTCCGAAACGGCTTCCCCGCCGGCGCCGGCTACAGCGTCGTAGCCATCGAAGGCACGAAGGTGAACGGAACGTGTGTGTCGGCGGCCGGCTCGGGCAAGGTCTGCGTGACGGTGACGTCTCCCGTCAAGAACGCCTTCGCCTCCGGCGGATCCACCATCGTGGCCCACGCCGTCGCCGGGGCCATCCCCGTGGGCGGCTTCATGATCGGCTCCTACCTGGCCACGTTCGACGCTTCGCGGTCGGCCATCCTCGATCGTTTCATGGGCCGCTGGCTGAGGGGCACCAACCTGACCGCCGGCCTGGTGAGCTGGCAGGGGCTCGCCACCGGCAACGTCACGCTGGAGGCGCTGCGGTTCCAGCTGGCGTCGGCCGGCGTCTCGGCCGGGACGGTAAACGAGATGCTGACAACCAACGTCACCATGGCCCAGGTGTTCAAGGCGACAGCCGACGCCTTGACCGCCCAGGGTGATGTGGCCAACGCCGCCATCGCCAACACCCTTCTCCTACAGGTGACCAGCACCACCCAGTTCCAGCTCGGGGAGATCATCGGGCTGGGCCAAGGCGCCAACGGAGCCGCCGCGGCCGCGAACCTCAACGTGTTCCAGCTTGTGACGGCGGCCGCCCAGGCGGCCAACGGAAACAACCTCGTCGAGGTCTCGGACGTCGGGATCAACATCCCGGGGCTGCTGGGCACCAAGGTCGCGCTGAAAGTGATCGAGCCCCCCAAGATCTGGTTCGGCCCGGTTGGGACGGGGATCAGCACGGCGCAGATCGAGATGTCCGTGACCGCGGACCTGAACCTCGGATTGAACGTCCTCGGATTGACGAGCGTCACCGTCAAGAACGGGCTCCAGGTCCGAGTCGTCGGAGGCGGAGCGTCCGGCACCATCCAGGAC
>JAIVIH010000474.1 GCA_020200615.1 Actinomycetota bacterium
GGGTTGTGGGCATGGGGTTGGGGGGCCGGGCGCAGAAACCTCGCCGCCGCCGTGCCGGATACCGACCGACCTCCAACCCGCAGGTCAGCGGCGAGTCTTGATCGAAAGTTGAGGATGGGAAGGGGAATGACCGGCGACCCGCATCCCCCCAGAATCAATGGATTCTGGTCAAACGGCTCGAGTCTGGTTATAGTCCCCCAAATCGTCGGCGGGCGAATGTACATATCATCGACATTCAGGTGGGACGGCGGGCCGTCCTGCTGGGGAGGCGAGTGAACGTGGCGATGCGACCCTTTGCGGCGCTTTGGGGGCGGAACGTTCGTCCAGCGCGGCCGGGACGGGGCCGGAGCCGACGTTCCAACAGCAGGCGTCTGCCCCTGGCCGGCCTGGTCACCCTCCTGTTGGCGACCACACTCTGGACGGCGCCCAACTCCAGCGCATTCATCTTCGTACCGATCTCCCCCAGCTTTCCGCCGATCACGCCGGTCGGGACAACCTTCCCGGCGGCGCTGGGCCTGAACAACAGCTCGACCCCTCCCGAGTCGACCACGTTCCCGGTCCTCACCATCAGCGACATCCGCCTCTACCCCTCCTGCACGACACCCATTACGGACTGTGGCGCCGGGATCGCCGAGCCCGGCGTGTACGCCCTCAGCCCCACCGGCGTCGGCGACGACGGCCCCACCTGCACGGGCATCTGGATGATCACGCCCAACACCGGCAATCCGGCTACGGCGACCTACTACCAGTTCATCCCTCCCGGGGGGGAGGGCACCCTCCAACTGGCCACCGGTGAGACGTGCAGCGTGAACTTCACCGCGACAACCCTCAAGGTGCCAGCCAACGACGCCCTGCCCGATCCGGTCACCAATCCGGGGGTTCAGACATTTCACGCCACCGGAGGGACGGTCGATCCCGATGGCCCGGGAGGCCTTCCGCCCTTCGGTCGCCGGGGCGACGCCACCCTCAGCACTGGCGCCCACCGGCCCGAACGTGGCCCAGGCCACCTCCAACACCACCCCCGCGCCCGGACCCGGTAGCTACTTCTGGCGCGCCTTCTACGACGGTGACGTCAACTACGCCCCCGTCAGCACTCTCTGCCAGGAGGCGGGAGAGACCACGGTGGTGAACCAGCTCACACCCACCATCGTCACCCAGGCCACCCCAACGGCCACGCCCGGCCAGCCCATCTCTGACGTCGCCACCGTCACCGGCGGCCCGGCGCCCGCCCCGGCGCCCACCGGCACCGTCGACTTCCGGCTCTACAGCGACCCGACGTGCACCACGGTCATCTTCGAGGACCTCGACCGCCCGCTGACGCCTACTGGCCCGAACGTGGCCCAGGCCACCTCCAACACCACCCCCGCGCCCGCACCCGGCAGCTACTTCTGGCGCGCCTTCTACGACGGGGACATCAACTACGCCCCCGTCAGCACTCCCTGCGGGGACCTCGGGGAGACGACGGTGGTCACCCGGGTGGTGCCCATGATCGTCACCCAGGCCCTGAGCCCGGTCACGCTCAGCCAGCCCATCCGGGACACGGCCACGTTGTCCGGAGGCATTCCTCCCGGCCCCACGGGAACGATCACCTTCACCCTGTTCGGCCCCGGCAACCCGACGTGCGTGGTCGGACCCGGCCAGCCCGTTTTCACCTCCACCGTCCCCGTGAGCGGCAACGGCGACTACGTCTCGGCCGACTTCGTCCCGACGGCCGTCGGCGAGTACCAATGGGTGGCGGTGTACAGCGGTGACGCCAACAACGCTCCCGCCACCAGCCCGTGTGGCGCACCCAACGAGGTGTCGGTCGTCACCGTGCAGCCCACGGTGAACATCACCAAGACGCCCGACCCCAACAGCCGTCCCGAGCCCGGTGGTGACTTCACCTACACGGTGGTGGTGACCAACACGAGCACGGAGGTCCTCACCATCCAGACGCTCACCGACAGCGTCTACGGCAACCTGGTTACCCGGCCCGCCCCCAACACGTGCCAGACGGCCGTCGGCACGGTGCTGGCCGTGGGAGCCACCTACACCTGCGCCTTCACCGCCCCCTTCTTCGCACCACCGGGCACGGCCCTCACCGACATAGCCACCGTCACCGCCGTCAACCCCACCGGCGTCGTAGTCACCGACAATGACGACGCGGTGGTCACCATCACGCCCGTTCCGCCCGCCATCGAGGTGATCAAGGACGTCACGCCGGGAAGCCTCCCCGAGCCCGGTGGCGTCTTCACCTACACGGTCACGGTCCGGAACCCGGGCACGGTCGAGACCATCACCATCAACTCGCTGATCGACAGCGTGTACGGCGACCTGGCCACGAGGCCCGGTTCCACCTGCGGCACGCTCATCAACACGACGCTGGCCCCGGGCGCCACTTCGACCCCGTGCACCTTCACCGCCGAATTCCTCGGTGACCCCGGAGACGCCGAGACCGACATCGTCACGGC
>JAIVIH010000475.1 GCA_020200615.1 Actinomycetota bacterium
AAAGGTGCGCTCTTCGAGGTACAGGGCCTCGATGGTGGCTTCGTCCGCCATAGGTCGAATCCGTTCTTCTAGCTCTTGTTGACGACCAAGCTGTTGACCGCCTTGTCGTGCCACGCCTGCTTCCGTGCATCCCATAGGGGGGAGAGCACGTTGATGATGCCGGGAATGGCCAGGGCGTAGAACAGCAGGTTGTACACGAGCCGTCGCAAGACGGCCTTGCCGAACCCGATGGGGCCGCCGCTGTCCGCGTCCCGCACCTGGATGCCGAGGGCCATCTTGCCCACGCTCTGGCCGCGGGCGCTCCCTTCCAGCAGCCCCGAGTACAGAAGACCGATCACGAGGGAGATGAGACTCGACGCGCCGAAGGCGCCGAAGTCGAATTCCACGTCACCAGTGATGGGGTCGGTCTCCGAGGCGTCGAAGGCGCTGACGCCCAGGATCGCGCTGATGATGCCGCTCACGATGGCCAGGATGATGATGTCGATGATGATGGCCAGCGCTCGCTTCCACCACTCCGCCGGCTGTCCCGCGGCCGGGCCGGCCTGGTATCCCGGACCCCCCTGGTAGCTGTACCCGGTGGGCTCGGGAGGCGGCGGATAGGACGGCTGCTGCTGTTGAGGCTGCTGGGGCTGCTGGGGCTGTTGCTGCTCCGAGGGCTGAGACTGCTCGTAGTCCGGTTGGGACTGCCGCCAAGGCGAGGGGGGGACGTCGCTCATCTGTGACCTCCGTTCGATCGGCACCCGCTAGTACCGACAACACCTTTCTACCCCCTGCGCGGCAACACGGCTGCGGTTAGGGAACTCTCCACTCCACGACCCGGAAACTTCCCAGTCCCGCCGGGGCGGTGAGGGCGGCCGCTTCCGACACCCGGCTGCGGGCGACCATGGCTGAGAGATCGCCGACCGAAGCCCGCTCCTGCCACTGCCGGCGGGCTTCATCCACCAGTTCCCCGATCCCGTGGTCGGCCAGGAAGTCGGCCTGACTGTCGTTACACGCCGGCCAGTGGACGGAGGACAGCTGGTCCACGGCCACCTCGCACGTGACGTCCTGCTGTCCCAAGTCGGAGAGCGGCTGGCCGCCACGGCCGTGGCCGCGGTAGGTCCGCAACCAGTCGGGCCACGGACGGCAGGCTAGCGAGGGGGTCGTGTCGGCGTAGTCCACGACCACCACCCGGCCCGAGCGGAGGACGCCCAACGCCGTCCGCACCCAGTTCCGGGCCTGATACTGGAGGGGGATCCGGGCGCCGGTCGGGACCTCGGCCTCGGCCACCAGGTGATCGGCTTCGGCGCCGGCCTCCGGATCCGCGGGGACCAGGAGCTCCTGGAGGTCGGCCGTCACCCGCACCTCGGCCCAGCCGCCGTCGATCCGCTCCAAGAGTCGGAAAGGCAGGTTGTCGAGCAGCTCGTTGGCCAGGACGACGCCGTCGAAGGGGCCGGCCGGCAGATCCGGCAGGGACGTCACCATCGGACCGCCGCCGGCAGCGCCGGCGGTGCCGATCGCCGAGTGACGGCCCGGCCCGGGCTCGTCGTCCGGATCGGACGGCGGCGCCGGCCCGAGCACGGCGTTGGCCGGCTCCAGCGAGAGCCGCCGGGCCTGGCGCTCCCGCCAGACCGCCGACCGTTCCACCAGGACATAGCGGAGGGCCGGGGAGCAGGTCGGGGCGGCGGCCAGGATGGAGGCGGCCAGGGCGCCGGAACCCGCGCCTGCCTCCATCACCACGAACGGATCCGGCCGCCCCAGCTCGTCCCACCACTGGTCGAGGGCCCGGGCCATCACCGCCC
>JAIVIH010000211.1 GCA_020200615.1 Actinomycetota bacterium
ATCACACCCTGCAACCGGTCGGACTCCTCGAACTCGGCGTACAGTTCCTTCCGCAGCCGGGCCAACTTCTCCTCGATCGGTTCGCCATCAGTCTCCGCTTCTGCCGCGCCGACGTAGCGGCCTGGGGTCAGGACGAAGTCGTGCCCGGCGATCTCCTCAGTTGTCGCCGACTTGGAAAAGCCAGGCACGTCGGCGTACCTCTCACTGCCGTCGCGCCCGCGCCACGCGTGGTAGGTGTCGGCCAACTTGGCGATGTCCGCTGGGTCGAACACCAGGAGGGTTCGTGTCTCCATACGGCCGAGCTTGCGAGCATCGATGAAGAGCACCTTGCCTCGGCGGTCGCGGAAGCCGGTGTTGGCACGGTTTCTGGCCACGAACCAGAGGCAGACCGGTATGCCCGTGTTGAAGAACAGCTTCGCCGGCATGGCGACGATGCAGTCCACCAGCTCGTCCTCGACGAGCTTCCGCCGGATCTCACCCTCACCCGACTGTTGGGACGACAAGCTGCCGTTGGCCAAGACGAAACCGGCGATCCCCGACGGCGCGAGGTGGTGCACGAAGTGCTGCACCCACGCGAAGTTCGCATTGCTGGCCGGCGGGCGGCCGTACTTCCAGCGCACGTCGTTGGCGAGATCGGCGCTGTACCAGTCGTCCTTGTTGAACGGCGGATTGGCGAGGATGAAGTCGGCCCGCAGATCGGCGTGGTGATCGCGATGGAAACTGTCCTCCGCTCGGTCACCGAGGTTGGCGTCGATGCCACGCAAGGCGAGGTTCATCTTGGCGAGCCGCCACGTGGTGGCTACAAACTCCTGTCCGTAAATCGCCAGGTCGTCGCGCCGCCCGCCGTGGGCGGCGACGAACTCCGCCGACTGCACGAACATCCCGCCCGATCCGCAACACGGGTCGAGTACCCGCCCGTGGAACGGTTCGATCATCTCCACCAGCAACCGGACGACGGAGCGCGGCGTGTAGAACTCACCGGCGTTGCGTCCCTCAGCAGCCGCGAATTTGCCGAGGAAGTACTCGTACACCCGCCCGAGCACGTCGTCGGCGCCGTGGTCGACGTCCGTGAACCCGATGTTCCCGATGAGGTCGACAAGCCCGCCGAGCAGGCGCTTGTCGATCTCGGCCCGTGCGTAGCTCTTGGGCAGGACGCCCTTGAGGCCGGGGTTCTCCTTCTCGATGGCGTCCATTGCGTCGTCGATCAACGCCCCGATGGTTGGCTGTTTGGCCTTACTCTGCAGCTCGGTCCAGCGGGCCGGCGGCGGCACCCAAAAGACGTTCTCGGACCGGTACTCGTCCCGTGACTCGACGATGGCCGCCCGCCGGGCCGGATTCGGTACGTAGAAGTCGCTGGCGGGATCGGCCGTGGCCTCCTCCAAGAATCGTCGGCGTTGCTCGAACGCGTCAGAGACGTATTTCAGGAAGACCAGCCCGAGGGCGACGTGCTTGTACTCAAGTTGGCGGATCAAGTTCAGCGCTCCCGCGTTGGTGACCCCGAGATCTCGCTCGACCCGACCGGCAGTGAGCACGGGGTTGCCGAGGAGAAGGTCGACCACTTCCGGGGCTCGGCTCCGGGTGCCGCGAAGGGATTGGCGGTAGCGCTCACGCAGGTCAACGAGCGCCTCCGCCCGCTCGACGGCGTCGCGTGCCTGGACGGCGACCGCGGTGAGGAAGAGCTGGAGCCACTCCTGGATCTCGCCGCGCTCTCGGACACCCTGGAGCCGGTCGTAGTACTCGCCGCGGTTGTCCTCGAAGAATCGGCTGATGTACAGCAGCGGCTGCGGCAATCGGGCCCGGCTGACCAGGAAGAGGACGATGAGGAGCCGGCCCAGGCGACCGTTCCCGTCGAGGAACGGATGGATCGTCTCGAACTGGTAGTGGAGGAGGCCGCACTGGACAAGGAGCGGGACCGGGGGGGTCTCGTTGGCGTAGCGCTCCCAGTCGGCGAGACAGGTGTCGAGGTGATCGACGGGAGGCGGCACGAAGGCGGCGGTGTCGGGACGATCACCGGAGGAGCCGATCCAGTTCTGCGTGGTTCGAAAGTTGCCCGGATGCTGTTCACGCCCGCGCACGTTCGTCATCAGGATGCGGTGAATCTCCTTCGTCAGCCGAAGGCAGACCGGTAGCTCGGCGAGCAGCGTGAGGCCTTGTTCGAGCGCGGCGATGTAGTTGCGGACCTCTTGGACGTCCGAAGACGGGGGCGAACCCCCACCTGCGGCAGCACGGAACACCTCGGAGAGCGAGGCCTGCGTGCCTTCAATCCGGGAGCTTGCGACGGCCTCTTGGGTTAGGTAGGCGCTGGCCAGCAGGTGCGGGTTCGGGAGCAGCCGTCCGACACCAGCCAGCCGTCCGAGTGCGTCGTCGGCGTCGGACAGCAACAGGACCGTTCGGCTGTCCAGCTCGATCGTCCTGGGGATAGCTGACGGCAGGAACGCGAAGTAGCCGTGGTCCCCCAGAGTCCGGACGACCTGGCCAAACTCGGTTCGCACAAACTTTGTTGGATCCACGCCGGGAACTTACAACCTAACCGTCGTTTTGTTGGAAGTTAGTTCGAAACTCCAAAGGAACGTTGCGCATCCGTCCTTTGGTGTCGCCTGTGCCACGCTCAGGAGTCAGCGCTCGACGCCTCGCGAGAAGATCCTTCTGGCGTAGTCCAACATAATGCAAACTTGCCGCAGAAAGTGACTCGACGCTAGAAGTACATCGATGTAACTCGAATCACACGTAGTACCGTCGAGCCCGCGTCCGGCCTTCTGCTCGCGCCAAGCCGGCTCTGACCAGGTCATTCAGTAGATGCCTGACAACTGCCGGCTCCTCCGACAAGATCTCGGCGCCCTCTGCCGTGGACAGGCTCCCCCGGCGGTGGATCTCGTCGAGCAAGCGCTGACGCTTGCGGCTTTGGGCCTCGAGGCCTTGGCTGCCGGCGCGTAGGAC
>JAIVIH010000212.1 GCA_020200615.1 Actinomycetota bacterium
TCACCATCCTGTCCGTCGCGATCCGGGAGACCTGATGTCCACTGATTGTCCGGAGGTCGACGGGTCCAGCCCGCAGCAGCGGAAGTTCAAGCGCCCGCCCCCGATGTGCATCGACCCCGAGCGCACCTACGCCGCCACGATGGTCACGTCCAAGGGCACGATGTCCATCGCCCTCGATCCCGCCGCAGCACCCAAGACGGTGAACAACTTCGTGTTCCTGGCCCGGTACCACTACTTCGACGGCGTCGCCTTCCATCGCATCATTCCCGGCTTCGTGATCCAGGGCGGCGATCCCGAGGGCACCGGGCGGGGCGGGCCGGGTTACCGCTTCGAGGACGAGTTGCCCAAACCCGGCCGCTACGAGCTGGGCTCGCTGGCCATGGCCAACGCCGGGCCGAACACCAACGGCAGCCAGTTCTTCATCATCAGCGGGCCGGCGGGCATGCGGCTGCCACCGCAGTACGCCCTGTTCGGCAAGGTCATCGCCGGCCTGGACGTGGTCACGGCCCTCGATGCCGTCGGCACCCCCGGCCAGGGCGTCCCCCGCGAGCGTGTGGCCATCGAGTCGGTGACGATCACCGAGTCGTGACGGACGTCAGACGGGCAGGGCCTCCAGGCCGGCCTGTTCGCCGTTGAGGAACACCAGCACCTGCCCGGCCCCGTCGACCTTCCACGAGCCGTCGGGGTGGCGGAGCAGGGCGGTCTGCTCGTCAATGGCCACGACCGGCAGGCCCGGAGGAGCCAGCTTGATGGTGCGGCGGGCCTTCTCCGGCGACCACGTGTCGTGGTGGGGGATGACCGCCACCTGGGCGACCAGAGCCAGCCCGAGGGTGAAGGCGCCCCCGCGCGGGTCGACCATCGGGTCGCACAGGACCATGGCCCCCGCGGAGGACCCGGCCAGCACGGCCCCGTCGTTCCACGCCGCCACCAGGGCGTCCCACACCGAGGAGTCCTTGAGGACCGAGCGCAGGTGCATGGGTGATCCGCCGGCGAGGTAGATGAAGCGGCTCTCGCGGACGGCGGCGGCGTTGGCTTCGTCGTTGGCATCGGCCCGGCGCAATACCATCAGCCCTCGGGCCTTGGTGCCCAAGTCCTCGAAGTAGCTCTGCGCTCCTTCGACGGCCCGCTCGGGGTGCTCGTAGGCCGCGGCCGTGGGAAGGACCAGCACCTCCGCCTTGCCGCTGGCCTCGACGAGGGCCCGGTCGAAGGAGCACTTGTCCTGCCATTCCCCCCCGCCCACGAAGGCCAGCAAGCCGCTCATGGGCGTGAAGGATGGGCCGGGGGGCGGGAATCCCGCCAGTCGAGGCCCTGCTCGTCCCACCAGCGCCCCGACCAGCGCCAGCGGCTCACGGGCTCGGGCTCGGCGGGGGGAACCAGGACGAACTCCAGCGCAGCCGCCATCGCCGCCACCTCCTCGGCCGTCGGTGCGCCTCCTCCGACGACCTCGAAACGCGGCTCAGAGGGGGACGTTGCCATGCTTGCGTCGGGGGAGCGGTTCGCGCTTCGACCGGAGCATCTCCAGGCCCTTGATGAGCGCCGACCGGGTGTCCGAGGGCTCGATCACGTCGTCCACGTACCCCCGTTCGGCGGCCACGTAGGGGTTGGCGTAGCGTTCGGAGTACTCCTCGACCAGTTCCGCCCGGCGGGCAGGACGGTCGACCGCCTGTTCCAGGTCGCGCCGGTAGACGATCTCCACCGCGGCGTGGGGGCCCATCACCGCCAGCTCGGCCGAGGGCCAGGCGAAGGCCAGGTCGGCGCCTATGGACTTGGAGTTCATGAAGGCCTTCCTGGTGACGACCTGGATGCGGGGGACGGTGGCCTCGCAGAAGGCGTAGAGCAGCTTGGCCCCGTGCCGGATGATCCCGCCGTACTCCTGGTCGGTGCCGGGGAGGAAACCGGGGACGTCCACGAACGCGACCAGTGGGATGTTGAACGCGTCGCAGGTGCGGACGAAGCGGGCGCCCTTCTCCGAGGAGTCGATGTCGAGCACGCCGGCGAGTACGCGGGGCTGGTTGCCGATGACGCCCACAGGGTGTCCGTCCAGGCGGGCGAAGCCGCAGACCAGGTTCCGAGCCCACCCCGAGGCGTACTCCACCAGGTCGTCGTCATCCACGACCGCCCGGATGACCTCGGCCATGTCGTAGGGCTGGTTGGCGCTCTCGGGCACGATCTCCGTGAGTTGGGGGACGGCCCGATCCGGATCGTCGGTGGGCTGGATCCACGGCGGGGCGAGGGCGCTGTTGGCGGGGAGGAACGACAGCAGCCGGCGGACGTCGGCCAGGCAGGCCTTGTCGTCGGGGGCCACGAAATGGGCCACGCCCGACCGGGTGGCGTGGGTGCCGGCGCCGCCGAGCTCCTGGAGGGTCACGTCCTCGCCGGTGACGGTGCGGACGACGTCGGGCCCGGTGATGAACATGTAGGAGGTGTCCTCCACCATGAACACGAAGTCGGTCATGGCCGGGCTGTAGACGGCGCCGCCCGCGCACGGTCCCATGACCACGCTGATCTGGGGGATGACCCCCGAGGAGGTCACGTTGCGGGTGAAGATCCCGCCGTACCCGACCAGGGCGGTAACCCCTTCCTGGATACGCGCTCCCCCTCCGTCGTTGAGGCCGATGAGGGGCGCCCCCACACGGGCGGCCATGTCCATCACCTTGTGGATCTTCTCGGCGAACACCTCGCCCAGCGAGCCCCCGAACACGGTGAAATCCTGGGAGAAGAGGAACACCCGGCGACCGTCGATCGACCCCCACCCGGTGATGACGCCGTCGGTGTAGGGACGGCTCTCCATCCCCACGTCCTCCGCCCGGTGCCGGACGAGGAGGTCGAGCTCGTTGAAGGTGCCCTCGTCGAGGAGGGCCTCGATCCGCTCGCGGGCGGTCATCTTGCCCCGGTCGTGCTGCCGCTCGACGGCCGCCGGCGATCCGGCGTGGTGGGCCTCGTCCTTGCGTCGTCGCAGGTCGTCGAGGCGGCCCGTCATGC
>JAIVIH010000213.1 GCA_020200615.1 Actinomycetota bacterium
GCGCGGGAGTGAGAACGGGTACGGTCACGACGCCCCGCCTGACGTCGGACACGCTGACCCGAGGCGCAGCCCGTCGCCCACCCGGAAGCGACCTTCACCGCGGTAGATGTCGGTCGATGCGGACGTCGCCGGCGGCTGGGGAAGGCCGAGATGGGCAGAGACCTCGGCGGTGGAGACATTCGCCGCGGTCAGGCCCGGCCAGCCTGCGAGCACCTTGGCCCGCACTTCGTCTGACGGGCGCTCGAGGAGGCGCAGGGCCTGGGTGACCTCGGCTGCGCCCCACGCCACCCCACCCGGCATCGTCCAATCCGGCGCGCCGACCACATGGCTGGCCGACCGCTGGCCGGCCGCGACCTCGCCCAGCAAATCGGCGGCCTCCACGCTGGCCTGAGCCGCAAGCCACAGCGCGATCACGGCCCGGCCTTGACCGGCGGCGCTACAGCGGGTCCCGGCCTCGACCGGCCCCACGGGCAGGCCCACGATCAGCGCCGCGACGCTCAGGGCGAACCCGAGGTCGGAGCTGCCGTCGGCCTCCCACATCATCGGCGGCTGAATCCTGCCGGCGTCCACGGTGTCCGCCCCCTTGCGGGGTAGCGCGGGAAGCTCCCGGGCGAGGACGGAGTCATCGATCCAGTACCGATCGGAGGCCGCGACCCCCTGGCGAACGTCAGCCCCGACCGGCCATTTGCCCAGGTGGAACGGCCCGGAGCACGGCCTGTGCCCGGCCGGCCCAGACGTCGATCAAACCGGTGTACGCGGGATAGGCGCAGTAGCGGATGCCGGATCGGTCCTCGCAGACCTGGTGATCCTGGGGACGCTCAATGAAGGCGTTGCGGGCAGCCCACCCTTCAGAAGACAAGGGGCGGGTCTGAAACCAGGCGGCCGTGGCCACGACGGCGATGGCGACCGTACCGGCGACGACAACCGGACGGCGCAGACCGTGCACGAGCAGAGCACCCACGGCGGCCATGGCCACCAACCCGACCAGGTAGACGACGTGCCACCGGGCCAGCCGGGGCGGGAGCAGCTCGGGCACCAGATCGCCCGGGTAGGTCCAGAACCCCAGCCGCCGCCAGCCGCGGTCGACGATCGAGGTGCCACTCACCGGAACCTGGATAGCGGCGATGGCCACGAGGGTCACGAGCGCAGCTGCCGGCGTGGGCACCCAACGGGCCACCATCACGCCCAGGACGGCGGCACCGGCGACCAGGAGCGGCCCGACCAGCAGCTCGGCACCGTCGGGCCGACCGAAGGAATCCATGGAGGCGGCAGCGCCGATCATGATGGCAAAGAAGGCGCAGGCGACCGCGGCCGGCCACAGTGCCGACAACAGGTGGGCGCCGGTACGGGCCTCCGGCGCCGCCGGTAGGGAGTTGAACAGCTCATCGGTCCGATGGCGCCGGCTCCGCAGGGTCGCGAGATTGGCGGCGAGGAGGGCACCGGCCGCCATGGGAAAGGCGTGGAACACCATGTCCATGGACCGCGCCCGGAGGTCATGAACGGACACCTGCAGCCAACTCAGGGCCGGGAGGGCGACCAGGGCCAATCCGACGAGGGCGACCGGTGACAGGAGCAGATTCCGGCCCTCCACCCGGGAAAGGCTCCGGGCGATCGGCCCGGAGAGGGCCGGGGGCTCGAACAGGTCGGTCGGGGGGGCGGTGCTGGTCGCCGTCCCCACCGCGGTCTCGGTCATGTCGTGGCTCCCACCAACGCCTGGTCGCCGACCAGGAGCAGATATCCGTCCTCGATGGTGGGGTCAGCTAGAGTGGCTCCGGGCG
>JAIVIH010000476.1 GCA_020200615.1 Actinomycetota bacterium
ACGGTCCTGGCCGCCCGTCCCACGCAACTGCCCTTCGAGTCTCAGGTCGACGAGATCAGGACGATTGAGCCGGCCTGGCCTCACGTCCACATCGAGGTCGTCGACCCCTCCATTCCCGACATTCCGTCTCCGGACGGCGGCTGCAACTGAGGTCTGGGGGGAGCATGCACGAGCGCTGGTACAAGCAGGCCGTCATCTACTGCCTCGATGTAGAGACCTTCCAGGACTCCGACGGAGACGGTGTGGGCGACTTCGCGGGACTGACGACCCGGCTCGACTACCTGGCCCGGCTGGGTGTCTCCTGCCTGTGGCTCCACCCCATCCACCCGAGCCCCAACCTCGACGACGGTTACGACGTGTCCGACTTCTACGCCGTCGATCCCCGTCTCGGCACCCTGGGTGATTTCGCCGAGCTCATCCAGCAGGCCGGCAACCGGGGTCTGCGGGTGATCATCGACCTGGTCGTGAACCACACGTCGGACCAGCACCCGTGGTTCCGAGCGGCCAGGTCGGACCCGTCGTCGCCCTTCCGGGACTTCTACGTCTGGTCCGCCGAGGAGCCGGCCGACCGCCGCCAGGGAATGGTGTTCCCCGGCGTCCAGGAGGAGACGTGGACCTGGGACGACGAGGCGGAGGCCTGGTACTACCACCGGTTCTACGAATTCCAGCCTGATCTGAACATGGCCAACCCCGAGGTCCGGGCCGAGGTCCGCAAGATCATGGGCTTCTGGCTCAAGTTGGGCGTCGCCGGCTTCCGGATGGACGCCGCCCCCTTCATCATCGAGCTGACCAGGCCGAACGAGCCCGAGCCGCGCAAGGAGTTCGACTACCTGCGCGAGTTCCGCGAGCTCATGTCCTGGCGGCAGGGCGACGCTCTCATCCTGGCCGAGGCCAACGTCGAGCGGGAGGAGCTGGTTCAGTACTTCGGCGACGGGAACCGGCTCCCGATGCTCTTCAACTTCCTCCTGAACCAGCGCCTCTTCCTGGCCCTCGCCCGGGCCGACGCCGGGCCCCTCCTGTCCGCCCTCGAAGCCATGCCGGCGATTCCCGAGTCCTGCCAGTGGGCCACGTTCCTCCGCAACCACGACGAGATCGATCTCGGCCGGCTGAGCGAGCGGGAACGGGCCGAGTGCTTCGAGATCTTCGCCCCCGACCCGTCGATGCAGCTCTACGGAAGGGGCATCCGGAGACGTCTGGCGCCCATGCTCGGCAACGACCGGCGCCGCATCGAGATGGCCTACAGCCTGCAGTTCACCCTCCCGGGGACGCCCGTGCTGCGCTACGGAGAGGAGATCGGCATGGGCGAGGACCTGTCCCTCGAGGAGCGGGACGCCATCCGGACGCCCATGCAATGGTCGACCGGTGCCAACGGGGGGTTCTCCACCGCCGACGCCGACCGGCTTCATCATCCGATGATCGACAAGGGGGACTTGGCCTACGAGCGGGTCAACGTGGCCAGCCAGCGTCTCGACGGGGGCTCGCTGCTGCACTGGATGGAGAGTGCCCTCCACACCCTCCGCGAGTGCCCGGAGTTCGGCCAAGGGACGTGCCATCCGGTGGACACGGGAGAGACCGCGGTACTCGCCCTCCGGTACGAGGGGCCCGGAGGGGCCATGCTGGCCGTGACCAACCTCGCCGGCAGCCGCCGAACCGTCGACCTCGGGCAGCAGCCGGGGCAGGAGGGCGAGCCGGTGGAGGTCTTTGCCGACCAGGCCTACGAGCCCGTGGGCGCAGATCTGAGTGGAATCCGGCTGGCGGGATACGGGTACCGTTGGATG